>JAIRZR010000397.1 GCA_031267155.1 Prevotellaceae bacterium
ACACAGGAAAAGAATAGAAAAGAAATTGCACAAACTAAGCAAATATATGCTTTCTTATTTTTTAGTTTCATATCAAATTTCATTGAAAACATTAAACATAGTATCTAACATCTAATCCAGATTGAATATATATATTGGATGATTATTATTCGGAGTTATTCCTATCAGTAAATTATTTTTTTCATCAATCGTAAATCCGCAAATAAGCGTATCTAAATGATAAGTTTTTATTTTTTGCCCATCCTGATTGAAAACATGAATCAAATCTCCTCCCACTATATATTGATCCTGTGAACGTTGCTGACGAATTTCATATTCAGTTATTGCAGAGTATAAGGCATAAATCTCATTTTTTCTCCATTTTACATCGTAATAGCCATTTATTTGTATGGATGCCGACACAGGAACACCGCCTTTACCAATAGCCCTTTTAATAGAATAATCGTCCATATCGACAATTTCAATAACTTCTCCAAATTGGGTTGCCAGCGCAATTTTGCGTAATTCATTATTCATACTCATATAACTTCTCCAAATATAACCTCGGGATGCATCTTCTTCCTTCATTAATTCGGAAGGGAATTTTATTTTGCCTGTTACTGATTGAGATGTAGCGTATAATAATCTGTTTTCACCACTCAAATCTCCCAAAATCACAGTGGAATCGTTAATACAAACAAAGTCAGTACAAGTAATAATAGAATCAAAATGTGTAAAGAATTTAAGATCCGCATTTTGTTTTTCAATCAGATTAATACTGAATAAATTACCTTTAGTACCATCGTATAGAAAAAGATAACCTTCATTCATTTGAAAAGGTGTTGGAAGTTGTATTTCTCCCGGTCCATTTCCCCTTCGCCCTATGGAATAGGAGTATTTATAATCAGGATAGGACGCTACATGGTAATAACAACTGTCTGAAGCTAAATCAAGAACTACAATATTAGAACTGTCCAATCCTATCCGAATTGGATATTTTGTAAACGGTAAATCCGTTTCAATATTTGTTCCTTTCAGTTCAATCATATTGACCTTGTCTTCTGTTGAACAAGATAATATAACACTTAAAAATAAAAAATAAAATATTCTCTTCATTGTTTCAATTATTTTTGTAATTCCGTTTAAATTTAATTAATTGTAGAGGTATTTTTAATACCTCTACATTAATTAAATAAATAATTTACAGAGATATAATCAAATATCTGTACAAATTATTTTTGCTCATATACCCATATGTTATTATATGAGCAAAGAACGCTACCAAAGCCTTTACAAGGTTTTGTAGCTTCTCCACTCGCAAGAGCTTCGATATTATCCAATGCCACATCCGACAAGGATACATCATTGTTGCTTTTGCTTACATTCCATGCTGCTATTCCTATGATAGCAACGCATACTAAATAAAAAACTTTTTTCTTCATATCTGAAAAATTTTATAATTATTAATATTTAAAATATTTTGATATATACTATATCCTTCCATCAATTGAGACCCGTTAGGTTTCAATGTTCCGTTTTTTACAATCTCTTTCTTTGCCATTCTACTAAATTATTATATATACCCATCTATTTGTGCAATAAACATTGCCGTAGTCATAACAAGTTTTTGCAGATTCTCCGCTCGCAAGAGCTTCGATATTATCCAGCGCCACGTCCGACAAGGATACCTCATTATTACTTTTGCTTACATTCCATGCTGCTATTCCTATGACAACAACACATACTAAATAAAAAAATTTTTTCTTCATAACTGAAAAATTTTATAATTATTAATTTTTAAAATATTTTGATATATACTATATCCTTCCACTAATTGAGACCTCTCAGATATATCAGGTATCAATATTTCGTTTTTTACAATCTCTTTCTTTGCCATTCCACTAATAGACAGTTTTATCGGAGATTCTTTTATATTACAATGCACTTCAACTGTTTTACTGAAATACTCTTCTTCCGCTTTAATTTCAACTTCTATTTGAATAGATTTTTCCGGTATAACCGGCTGTTTTTCCCATTTCACACTTAGACAGCCGCAGGAAGTGGACACATGATTGATTACTAAGGGATATGTTCCGGTATTTTTTAATTGAAAAACGACTTTGCTGCTTTCTCCCAGTTTAACAGTTTTGAAATCGAATGCTGTTTTATCAATTTCAACAGAAGTGAAATTCCGTTGAGAAGGTTTATTCCCGGAAATCTGTCCCTTATACAAATCCCATATTTTAGGATTCAAGGCCGGATTTCCAATCATCAGGACTTTATTATTCTCATCCAGTAAAAAACACTGGTAAGCCTGTTGTTGAGGAAAATGATTCAATCTGTTAATGCTATTATTCATATCAAGAAACAGGGGATAAGTGAAATTAGCCTGCTTGAATACGGATACCATATCCCGCCTGTTTTTGGCTTGAAAAAAGAGCACAAACCCCAAATCTCCCTGAAAGATGCTGTCCGATTCTTCTATCAGCTGTTTCCATTCTGGCAATTTCAATCTGCAACTGCTACACTCTATAGAATCGACATACAATAGAATTTTATAGTTTCTCCGTAACAAATCAATGCAAAAATCCGAATCAGTTTCTTTACCGAGTATGCAGCACTCTATGTTTTCCGGAAATTGGATTTCCTTTCCGATCCACGCCTTTACAATATTGTTTGCTTCTGCTGTTTTTTTATCTTTGCAGGCAGTCAGTACCAATGTAAGAGATGCAACCAATATCAAAAAAACTACTTTCATGCTTTAAATTTCACTTTAATCTAATTCAAATTTTTTACTTAAAAATTTATGCAAAAGTAATTTGATTTTTTTTTACAATGTGTCGTGGTTTTTATACTATTTTGTCATGTTTTTCCAACATCATCAATAAATTTTCTTATTAAAGATATATCTGCATCTAAATCAAAGGATTTATCCTTATAATAGAAAGCGTGAATAAAATCAAAATCCAGAATTTCGGATATCAGGATTAATCGTTTTAGACTAATCGTTTTACTCTTGAAAATAGAATAAACCGTAGTTCTGTCGCAGTCTAATTCGCCGGAAAATTCAGTAACGCTCATTGAATTGATTTTAAGCTGCTGTTGAATAAGAGAGCCGATATCCACATTGTGGATATATTTTTCATTACTGTTCGACTCCGGCTTGTGTTTTTTTTCAATACATTTAATAATTTCATCTATTACAGACATGTCCGAGTCATTGTATTTGTTTTCTAAATAACAGGCACGAATAAAATCGAAATTCAAAATTTCGGATATTTCAGTTAACCTTTCCATATCAATATCATCATGTTTAAAAATAACATAAACTGTATTTCTACCGCAGTTTAATCTGTCGGCAAATTCGGTCAATGTCATTGAATTAATTCTAAACTGGCGTTCAATAACAGATCCGATATTCATTGTTTCCAAATCTATTTGGTAAATTTTCTTGCTCATGGTTAATTTATATATTTATTCTGTAACTAATTACTCATACATTACTAATTCGTTTTACTCATACATTACTAATTCGTTCATAATAATTAACAGTGCAAATGTACAAGTTTTTTTTGATCCCATCGTTTTTTTGTTTCTGCCGTATAAAAAGAAGGCATCTGAAAAACAGACGCCTCCTTCCTTTCTTACTTACAAAAAAATCATACTATTAGTCTTACCTGTTTGCCCAGCCCGGATTTTGAGCCATCGGGACGTCCTTGTTGACGTCGATTACCGATTGCGGGATAGGCCACAGATTGTAGTTAAACGACAGTGTAGTCGCCGTTTCGGGCCAGAATGCATACTTGCGGATACGGTCAACGGCAATCGTGCCGCCCATTCGCAGCAGGGTATTCCAGCGACATTCCTCGTACATCAGTTCGCGGGTACGTTCGTCGAGAATCAGGTCGAATTTGTCGTCCAGGTCGGAGGGTGTAACCAGATAGCCGCATTGTGACCTGCTTCTAAGCAGATTGATATCGCCGGCAGCGCCCGCCTTGTCGCCGTTTCTCTGTTTCGCTTCCGCGCGAAGCAGGACTGTCTCGGACAAACGGATTGCATAATCGTCACGGAACAGATATTGCCTTATCAGGCCGTCTTCTATTCCGACATATTTATCGGTGCATACCTTACAGGAAAGCGGAAAACACAAACTCTGGTGATTTATATCCGTTTGCGCGTCGCCGCCTCCGTAATACATCGAATCCCACGGAATCGGCTGGAGATAGTAGGGCCTGGGACGTGCATCGGTGGGCGGGTTGTTGCCTTTAAAGCGTCTCCGTATCACGATTTCCGAATTGCGCATGTCGTTTCCCCATTTGTCTGCCCAGATTCCGTCGCGTACATGCCAGGGCTGCGTGGTGTTACTGTTGGGACGTCCGCCTATATCCTCCAGCATACCGATGATATGACCGTTTGAACCGTCGCGCAGTACGGGAGAATACAGCTGCGAATAAGGCGCCCTGGAATTGCCCCAGACTTTATACAGCGCATAATCAATTTGAAATGCCCAGATACATTCCCTGTTTCCATCCTGATAATTGATGTTGCCTTCCTGGAATAAATCCCAGTAATGGTTGGTTACCAGCGTAATCGTATCGGCTACAGGCGCTGTTGCCACGCCGCCGGGATGGATATCTATGGAAATGGTCTGCTCGTTTTTACGGGTACCGAACCTTTCGGTCATCAGGGAATAGATACCTCCGTCGATTACCTGATTTGCATAGGTTATAGACTGGGCGTAAGAGGATTTGGCCGCGCCTGCATCGCCTTCCGCTTCCTGCTGTATGCCTTTGGCAAGATACAGCTCGCAAAGATTATGCTGTGCTGCTCCGCGTACAATCCGTCCGCCGTGAGCCGTTGTTTCCGGAAGATCGTCGAGAATCGCTTCCAGTTCGTCAATGGCATACTGATAGGTTTCCATCCTGCTCGCGCGAACATAATCGTATCTCGGCGAGGTAGTAATTTCACTGACGATGGGAACTCCGCCCCACAGTTCGGCAAGATTTTTATATATGAAAGCGCGGAAAAAACGCGCCTGCGCCAGTATGTAAGCCTTCTCGGATTCCGAGATCCAGGAAATCTGTGGTAATTCCGCCGCATGAATCGCTAAATTGGCTTTGGCGATAATATCATAAAAATCTCTGTACACTGTACGGAAAACACCATTGTCGGCGTTAACGTTGGAATAATCGCTAAAGTTCTGCCCTCTTCTGGTGTTTGGAACGCCCAGTATGTCCGTCCCTCTCATCTTGAAATCAAGATAGTCCTGACTTACACCGACATTTACCCATATATCCTTTACTTTGGAGTAAACGCTCATCAATACCTGATCCACCTGCGCGGCAGTCGTAAAAATATTGTCGGCAGTGTAGAAAGTCTCCGGATTCTGTTCCAGAAACTCTTCGTCATGACAGCCGTACATGCCGAACATCGCGGCGAAAACGACTGCATAAAATATGTTTTGTATTTTCTTTAATAAAGATTTCATAATTAAATATATTTTATGATTAAAAACTAAGATTTAAACCCAGCGAATAGGTTGCCATTACCGGATAGTTGCCATCCATCCATCCCGAGCCGATTTCCGGATCGGTACCGAACCAGTTTGTGAATACCGCCACGTTCTTTGCCGCGAAAAACAGTTTCAGCGAACTTACATTCAGCGATTTCAGGAAACTCATGCCGGACAGGTTGTACGACAGGGAAATATCCTGTATGCGCACCCATGTGCGGGTTTGCAGACCGAGGATACGTCCATCGCCCCTCCAGTTGAAATTATGTTTTGGATAAACGTTGCTCCTGTTTTCAGGCGTCCAGTAGGGACGGTTTAAATAGGTCGCCTCGTCAAAGACCATCCTGCCTCCTTCATAGTGAGTGAATGCAAGCTGATTTGCTTTCATATACTGATTGTTTCCTCCAAAAACTCCGACAGCCATTACATACAGTTCCAGATTTTTGTACTTTAAATTTGTGCCGAAATTGAGACGGAAATTTTCCTTTTCGGTGCCGAGTATCATGCGGTCTTCGGGAGTGAGACCCGGTATGCCGTCAACCATGTCGTCATATTTCGGGTTGCCGGGCTGTATGCCGGTAAGCTCCGTATATTCGGTATCTTCCTCCTGCACAATTCCGGTTTGCTTGTATCCGTAAATGGATTTCAGCGATTCTCCGATAAACAGGCTGCTGGCAACATCGTCGTCTTCTTTGCCGTCGCCGTCAAGGTCGTCGCCGTAGAGCTTTACCAGCTTGTTTTTGTTTTTCCAGAAAGTGACAAAAGTACTCCATGTCCAGTCCCGGTTCTGAATATTGACCGTTTTCAAAGTCAGTTCCACACCTTTGTTATCCACCTGTCCCATGGATGCGAATATTTTCTCAAATCCCGTCATTGAAGGGATGATACGCTCGAAAATCTGGTCGGTTGTCTTGCTGGAGTATAAATCAAGATTCAAATTTATACGGTTTTTCCAGAACGAAGTTTCCAGACCGATATTCCATGCGCTTGTTTTCTCCCAGCCCATATTGTCGTTACCCAGCGATGACTGGGTAATACCGAAATATGCCACTCCCGGCGTGTTCGAAAATGTGTAAAAGGGATTATCTCTCGACTGACCGTTGTTAACCCGCGACAGGATTTTGTATGGATCCAGTCCCTGATTTCCGTTCTGTCCGAAAGTGAGGCTCAGTTTCAGAAAATTGAAGAAGTCAAGATTTTTGACAAACTGTTCTTCCGAAGCAATCCATGAACCGCCAAGGCTGGCAAAATTGCCCCACTTGTTGTTGGCTCCGAAAACGGAAGCTCCGTCCCTTCGCAGGGAGGCATTTATAATATACCTGTCATTGTATCCGTATATTATACGTCCCAGATATCCGATATTGCTTCTTTCCCATACGTCCAGATTAATATCCCTGGTAGTAGCTTTGGCAAGTCCGCCTATGCCCAGACTCGTGTTTCCGTTATCAACAAAATCCTTTCCGTTCAATTCCTTGTAATCGTATCTCGAAAAATCGCGCGTGGCTACCAGTGTGGCTGTTACGTTGTGTTTCCCGAATTTATTGTCGTACGTCAGGACATTATCGAAGACATAGTTGAATGTCTGATAGTCTTTCATATATCCGTTCGCCCGGCTTAGAAGTCCCTGAAGGACGTCGGAAGTCCAGGGTCCGGGAATACTGAGCTGATAATACGGTTCATAGTAAAACCGCGATTCCTCCCTTCTGTCCAGATTCGGAAGGAAGTTGATTTTGTAGCTCAGACCTTTTATCCATGGAATCTTGACGGTTGCGTATGCATTCATGCGGTAATTGTAGCGGTAATCGCCGTCGTCGACCAAACCTTCCGGATTCTCGATTCCCCACAGCGGTTCACCGGCGCTGCCCGTAAACGTGAGAGGATCAATCTCTCTGTAAAGAACCATATAGGGGCTTCCCATCTGCATTCCGCCGAAATCCACCTGAAGTCCCGAATAATCACGGCGCGAGAATCCCGCATCCAGTCCGATATTCAGCCAGTCGGTAATGTTCGTATCTATTTTTCCCAGTACCGAAATCCGGTTGAACTTGTCGCCGATGAAAACTCCGTGATTGTATTCGTAGGAGGTTGACAGATAGTAGTTGATATCCTTTGAAGCGCCAGAAACAGCTATCTGGTAATCCTGTATGCTGCCGGTATGCGTAATCATGTCAAGCATATCCCTGTCATTTCCCAGCTGTATCTGCTCCTGAATTTCAGGTTGAAATGTTGAAACATCATCAGGCGTGCGTCCGTTCAGGACATTGAAATCATTCAGCCAGTCGGGACCGTTCGCAAATTTCGGCTTGTAGTTTGTCCATGTCTGGATACCCGTCGTGGCATTCAGCGTGATGACGGGCTTTCCCGTGCGTCCCTTTTTGGTGGTGATGGAAATCACTCCGTTGGACGAACGGGAACCGTAAACTGCCGACGAAACGGCGTCTTTCAGGATGTCATAACTTGCAATATCGTTGGGATTGATATCGCCTATGCTTCCCAGAAAGATTACACCGTCGAGAATAATCAGCGGGGTGTTGGATCCGTTGATGGAATTCTGTCCCCTGATCAGCATGTCGGGATCTTCTCCTGCGTGTACGCCATCCTTGTTGTTAGCGGTTATGTTCATGCCGGTAACAGTTCCCTTCAGGGCGTCCAAAGCATTAAGATTGGGCAGTATGGCTATGGGCGAATCCTCCACTTTTATGGAGCCTATCGAACCTGCATAGTCCCTTCGGCGCGCCGTACCGTAACCGATAACAACCACTTCGTCAAATTCCTCGGCTTTCTCAATCAGGGTAACGTCAACCGTTTCCCTGCTGCCGACCTTGATTTCCTGCGCAGCGTAGCCTATCAAAGTAAATACCAGAGTACTTTCTCCGGATACATTGTCGAGACGGTAACTGCCGTCGCTGTTGCTTACAACGCCCTTGCTGTCGCCCTTCACGAGCACAGCCACTCCGGACAGGGCATTGCCCTCCGAATCGCTCACTTTTCCCTTGACATTCAAATTCTGAGCACTTAGCTCAATATTCAGGGAAAACACTGAAAGCATCATGCATAACATGCATACTTTCCACTTTTTTAAATTTTTAATTTTGTCCATTCTATTTTATTTTTATGAATTAGAACAATCATTTTTTTTATTTTTTTTATAAATAAATCCCTAACTTTTCAGTAAAGTTCCCTCTGCTTTCACAGAAGTTTAGTTTCAAAAACAGATACTTCAAAAAAAGTATCCTTCAATCTCCGATTTTTATGTAATTCATCCCGATCCGGTACTGAATATAATTCGGAAATTTTTCACGGCTTCAAACTGCGGTCACGATGAGTCATATTTCTGTTTCATAGCTTTTATATTTTTATATAAAGATGTTAATACTAATTTTAATCCTGCCCTGTGGGTGGGGTGTTAAAAATCCAGGTACAAATTTTAAAATTTGCACCCCATAAATTATGATATAAGACTGTTTTCCATCCCGGGAAACGACTTGAAAAGCCGGACTTTCATAACCGCAGGTCATCGACCTGCGGAATCTGTGCGCAGATAAAACTGCCTGCAAGGCAGGACTGAAAACAAAATCCTGCCTTGCAGGCAGTGGCCGGAAGGTGACCGTTTTCCGCAGGTCGCGACCTGCGGGTATGAAAGTAAAGCCCTTCGGGCTATCATGTCGCCCTCCCGCCTTACACCCGTCATTTCCACTGTTCCGGTATTTCGGATACGCGATGCATCGTGTATCTGCATCTGCATAGGACGGCAAACTGTTCATCCTGCACCTGTCATTTTGTATCTGCGTCCCCATAACTTTTAACTTTTAACTTTTAGTTTTTAACTTAGCTAATATTGAATGTTACGATTTTTTTGCCGGCGTAATTTCCCTTTCCGACGATACCCATTTCGGCGACGCCCTTCTCGACATTGTTTTTGTAGATAAGGGTAAAATCTTTGGCAAAGACCAGTTCCACGTCTCCAAGATATACTTTAGGAATAGGAGTGATTGCCTTTCCTGTGAATTTCTGCACTGGAATAGCATCCACCTTTGCCGTCCTGATGTTTTTGGGAGCAGGATGGCGGTTATGGTCGTTAAAGTAGGTAATCTGGGTATTCAACCGGTCGATGAACACGGTATAGGTACCCGCCGTATCGAGAGTAGCCGCCGAATTGATATGGCCAACCATGTCCCTGTACAGGGGTTCGATTTTATTGCGGATATTTCTCAGACGCTCTTTCGGTTTGACCGACTGCTCGATATTTCGCTTTTTCAGCAGTTCCTCAAAATCTGCTACAGCCTCGGCAAGTTCGTTCACCCAGGGATCAAGTCCCAGAAGCGTCACTTTCGACGAGTATTCCGGCAGGCGCAAATCCCCAATCAGAATATCAATGGCGGCGGCTTCCTCCTCATACGATTTGGCCTGGAACTGACCAAATGTTTTAAGCCTCAGCGAGAGACTCTGCGCCGCTGCGACAACGGCGGGATCAAAATGATGCAGGGCGGCGCTGACTGTATCGCGGATACCCGTTATCAGACGGTCGTCGCGATGGTCGGCGTCTGCTATACGCTGCGTATAGTCGCTGCTCTTCTGCATGTCGACTGTTTGCTTCTCCTGCACCAGCAAGTCAACAAATTCGGGATAAAACATCGACACAATGTTTTGCACCGAAGGAAATTCAATCAGCAGCTGATTGAACAGATTCAGGAACTGATAATGCGCTTCTCCGCGCAAATACTTAAATAAAACAGCTACAATAATTATTATTTTTCTCATGGCTTTGAAATATTAAAGAATTTATATTTTTGAAACTTGAATAATTTTTTCGCGTTTGAATTTTGCGAGAGCCGGAATTCTTTGGAATTTTTCGTGTTTTGAACTTTGACGCCCGGAATTCCAAGGAATTTTTCGTCCCGGAGACTCCAGCACGAAAAATTCCAAAGAATTTTTCGTGTTTTGAACTTTGACGACCGAAATTCCAAAGAATTTTTCGTCCCGGAGACTTTGGTGTGAAAAATTACACTGAATTTTTCGTATTTTGAACTTCGATGTCCGAAATTCCAAAGAATTTTCCGTCCTGAAGACTTTGGCATGAAAAATTCCACTGATTTTTTCGTCCCGGAGTCTCCAGTACGAAGAATTCCACTGAATTTTCGTAGAGAAACTTTCGGCGCTGAAATTTCGATTGAAGCCGGGAATATCCAGCAGAAAGGATTGCAGGAAAAAATGTTTCCCGAAATTTTGAAGTATGTAATTTTTTTTGTATGAAAGTTTAGTTGGCTGGTGTCTGTCTGTCTGTCTGTCTGTCTGTCTGTCTGTCTGTCTGTCTGTCTGTCTGTCTGTCTGTCTGTCTGTCTGTCTGTCTGTCTGTCTGTCTGTCTGTCTGTAT
>JAIRZR010000414.1 GCA_031267155.1 Prevotellaceae bacterium
CATATCAATAGAAAACGGCCTTTTCTCCCTCTCAACCCCGTCAGGGGTTGAACACCTGCGGCGTTCGTGAACAGGCGGGAAATATTTTCTATTGATATACAAGCCCTTTCATATAACAATATCGCATCAATAATCTGCTTCATATTATTCGTTTGCAATGTTGTTATGTGAAAGACAATTGGAAGAGGGTACAGAAATACTGAATTTTGTCCCGCATGTCGCCGGTTTAATTTCCGGTTACCGGCTTGTGAAATTCGGCGCTCAAATAGACTATCATGGACGTAATTCTGTCGAAAGCCGCCGAAGTTTCATCGGATATCTGTTCGTGCTTCATTTTGAGCAGGAGTTTGGCATACAGGGCGTCGAAAGCGATTTCAATATCCGGGGCTTCCTTTGCCGATTTTTCCCTGAAAAGCCGGATATCTTCCCGTGCGGCATTAAACAGCGACGCATATTTGGAATCCTTTTCCAGCAGGGACAGGTGCAGGGCGTTCAATTCGCCGATAACATGCAGTGAATGATAATTGTGTCCGGCGTTTTCCTTTTTTTCCTCTTTCAACAGCTCGATGATTCCAAGATACCAGTAGAGGATTTCCTGTTTTTTTTCTTCGGGGACATCCAGAGGTTCTGCCAGCGTTTTGTAAATCAAATCCCTGTCGAAATTAAGGGCGCGCAGCAAATCTTCTATCTGCCACATATACAGAACATATTCGGCAATATTTTCCTTTCGTTTATTTTTTGCTATCAGCATATTCAGTCGCTGCTATGGCGTTTATGACGACTGCGGTGTTCGTCCATAAACAGATATTCACTCAATCGATTAAGCGCTTCCGCCTTATACTCGCTGTCGGTAAGGATACTGATGTTGTGCCGGCTTCCGCCGTATGATATCATGCGTACCGGCACATTTTTCAGCGCCTTGAATATTTTTGCGATGGACTCCTTGCTGTTCATTATGTTGTTCCCGACAATGCATATTATGGTCATCCTCCTGTCAATCCCCACATTGCCATACAGCTGGAGTTCCTGAATAATTTTGTCCAGATGTACGGTACTGTCTATCGTGAGCGATACAGCTATTTCGGAAGTCGTTATCATGTCAATCGGAGTCCGGTAGCTTTCAAACACTTCGAATACCTTGCGCAGGAATCCGTATGCCATTAGCATCCGTCCCGATTTTATCTTTATCGCAGTGATATTGTCTTTGGCGGCGATTGCCTTGATACCTTCATCCACTGCTTTTGAGGAGATTACCGTTCCCGGAGCTTCGGGTTCCATTGTATTTTTCAGGAGAAGGGGAATATTTGCTTCCTGGGCAGGCCAGACACACGCGGGATGCAGTATTTTTGCTCCGAAATATGCAAGTTCCGCCGCTTCGGAAAAGGACAGTTCGCGTATAGCCTTCGTATTTTTCACATAACGCGGGTCGTTGTTGTGAAATCCGTCGATATCCGTCCATATCTGGATTTCTTCAGCATTGATTGCCTTACCGATAAGAGACGCGGAATAGTCGCTTCCTCCGCGTTTCAAATTACTGATTTCCCCGTTGGCGTCCCTGCATATAAAGCCCTGCGTGATAAACAGCTTTACATCCGGACAGGATTCCAGTTCCCTGTTAATCTGTTCCTTTATGTAGTAACTGTCGGGTTCGCCGTTTCTGTCGATGCGCATAAAGTTCAGAGCCGGCAGAAGCATCGAAGCGATTCCCGATTCTTCACAGTACAGCCGGGTCAAAGCAGTGGAGAGCAATTCTCCCTGTGCCAGTATTGTACATTCGTCAACAGCGGTAAACGGACGGCGGGAAAAACTACGCAGCAAATCGAACCGTTCCCTGATTAATCCTGTCCCCCTGTTTCTGTATTCTTCGGTACCGTAAAGTTCGCTTACTACCACTTTATATTTGTCTTCCAGTTGATCGATTTCAGCAACAGCGCTCTTATTTCCAGCATAAAACAATTCGGATATCTTCACAAGGGCGTTCGTCGTTCCCGACATTGCAGACAACACTACTATTTTTGGCTTATCATCATTTACCAAATTTACAACCGATCTGATTCTTTCGGGAGAGCCTACCGACGTGCCTCCAAATTTCATTACTATCATAACACCGATATTAAATTTCGGCGCAAAATTACATGATTATTTTGTTTTTCCGATATTTGGGATGCAATTTTTATTTAATAGACTGCAAAAGGCTTGATTACAAATAAAGACGGGATTGTTATGGAAATCTGAATTTCGAGCCAGATAATAAATAACCTCCAGCAAAGCGACCAAGCTTGCGCAAATATTTCCCATATCCGCAAGCAAATTGCTGACAGGTATGAAAATATATTTATACTTTTGCAAAAAAAAAATGTAACCGGATTCGGGATAAAACAGTGTAAAAATAAAATTAAATAAAATTATATGAAGAAAATTAAATTACTGTTGACAATACCGCTTTGCTTACTGTTTTGCGACTGTAACAGGCATGTCAACAATCAAATCAATGGCAGCTTGCCGGCTGTCGATTACGAATATTTAGCCAGCAATTTCAAGTCGCCGGA
>JAIRZR010000440.1 GCA_031267155.1 Prevotellaceae bacterium
GACACAGCCTTTTCGACGAGGCTTTTTTCAGCGCTTTTATCAACGAATGGAGCTATACCATCCACATTTAAACGAATATCCATATCATAATCAATTTTACTATTGAGCCGCAAACATACACAAAAAAAATTGAATAGCTAATAATTTTTAACGAAATATTAAAATGAGGCTGCGATGTATCATAAAAATTCCCGCAGGATGGGGTGTTAAAAATCTGGTGGTAAATTTTTAAATTGCATCCTCATAAATTATGATAGGAGATTGGGGATGTCCAAAAAGTCCCTCACATCGTCATTGTGAGCGAAGCGAAGCAATCCAGAATACTGTTATTCCCTTGATTGCTTCGGGCTGCGTCCTTACAATGACGCTTTTTCGGATTGCTTCACTGCGTTCGCAATGATGGACGGCGATGGTTTGCTTCGATTTATGATAACGCCTTTTGTTATGTCCTGAAAAGCGTCATTTCGCATCCCTAAGCTAAAGCCAGAACGGTTTTGGAAAGAAACTGAACAGCCCGACATTTTGGAATACACCCGTTTTATTTCCTCATTTTTGGACATTCGAAATTTTCATGTATATTTGCGCGATATTTGAAATGTCGGAATGATAATTGAATACAGAATAGAAAGGAAATGCGGGTAAATAAAATTTCAGTCATATTGTCATTGGTTTTGCTTCCTCTTTATGCAAACTCCCAGAAGGGCGTTGACGATGTTCTGGATCAATTGGCCAGGACAATATCCTCATACAAATGTCTTTACTTCGAATATACCATGAAAACCGAAGACACTCATTTCAACACTTCCGAACTGAAAGACGGCAAAGCGCTGATGAAGGGCAGGAAATACAGAGTTTCGACAAAAGACATTGACCTGTACAGCGATGGAGTAACCCAGTGGCAGTATCTCAGGGAAGACAATGAAGTTATGATTTCCCTGGCGGATTCCACCGAGGACATCATAACGAATCCGCTCGGATTCATAATGGGCGACAAGAAAGAGTTTAAACGGAAATTGAAAGGCGAAGTAAACGAGGACGGGTTCAGTCTCCTTGAGATTGATTTTTACCCATGGGATATTAAAATGCCATATTCGTACATAAGAATCAGGATAGATGAGGCCGGGCAGAAGCCGTACAGCATAAAATATGCCGGCAAGGACGGAGTAAACTACACGATCAGGATAAAGAATTACACTCCGGATACGGAAATCCCCGAAGACGGGGAATTTGTCTTTGACCCGTCAAAATATCCCGACGTGGAAACAGTTGATTTAAGAGAATAATTTAAATTATGCATATAATGAAGCAGCTATACACAGTTTTTGCAGCGGTAATATTGTTTACCGGAGCGCTTACGGCCCAGAATGATCTGGAGTTTACAATTGATGAAGTGATAGAACTGGCTAAGGAACAGTCGCCGGAGGGTCTTCTGGCAAAACATTCTTTCAGGGCAAGTTACTGGCAGTACCGTTCGTACAGGGCGGGATTTTTGCCAAGCCTTGTCTTTTCCGCCACGGCGCCCAACTTTTCGCGCGCCATGACCGCCGTGCAGCAGGAAAACGGAACCTATCTGTATCTGCAGGACTATTCGAACAGATTGTCGGGAGCCGTCAATATCGAACAGAATGTGCCGCTGACGGGCGGGCAGATTACCCTGGGTTCAAACCTGAGCCGGACAGACATATTCGGGAACGACGGATATGTACAGTATCTGAGTTCCCCCCTGAGCATGACATACAGCCAGTCGCTGTTCGGGCTTAACAGTCTTAAATGGGATAAAAAAATAGAGCCGCTGAGATACGAGGAAGCGAGAAAAAGGTATTTGCGGGCAGTCGAAAATGTGGCGATAGTGGCGGTGCGTTACTTTTTCAATCTGGCGGAAGCCCAGCAGCGGGTTGCGATAGCCGAGTTTAACAAGGTAAATAACGATTCGCTTTACAAGATCGCAGGGGGACGCTACAATATCGGAACAATCGGGGAAAACGACATGCTGCAGTCGGAACTGAACTATATGAATGCATGTGCGACACTGAACGACGCCGTCCTGAATCTCGCCGCATCAAAAAACAGGCTGCGCTCGTTTCTCGGTTTTAACGAGTCTGTAAATATTTCAATTATAATTCCTTCGGAAGCTCCGAAACTGGATCTTGACGAGAATAAAGTCATGGAACTCGCGAAGGCGAACAGTCCCGATCTGATTGGATACGAACGGCAACTGATAGAAGCCCGGCGAAGTGTGGCTTCGGCAAAAGCCTCGCGCGGATTCAGCGCCGACCTGTATATGCAGTTCGGACTTGACCAGCGTTCGGGGACGCGGCAAAGTTCGGGAAACATCGGGGATGCATACAAAAGGCCGGGAGACATGGAAAGGATACAGCTGGGACTGAGGATTCCCATACTCGACTGGGGTAAGGGAAAGGGACGCGTGAAAATGGCGCAGTCAAACGAGGAACTGACCAAAGTCCAGATACAGCAGGCGATAACGGATTTCGAACAGGATGTGATTCTGCAGGTCAACCAGTATAACATGCAGGCCGAACAGTACCGGATCACGACCAAAGCCGACACGATAGCGCAAAAAAGATACGATGTTTCTATGCAGCGCTATCTTACCGACAAAATCGACATCACGGAAATGAACAATGCCCAGAATGACAGGGACAACGCCCGCCTGCGAAGTGTTGGCGCACTGCGCAATTACTGGACATATTACTACACTGTCAGACAGTTGACCCTGTACGACATGCTCAATAACAAGCCTCTGGAAACCGACTATGACAAGCTGATCGAATAATGAAAATAGCGGTTGGACTGTCGGGCGGCGTTGATTCCGCCGTGGCAGCGTATTTACTGAAACAGTCGGGACACGAGATTGTCGGAATGTTCATGCAAAACTGGCACGACACCACAGGGACGCTGCATGGCGACTGTTCGTGGGAAGACGATCTGGACATAGCGAAAATGGTCGCCCGCAAACTGGATATCCCCTTTGAATTTGTGGATTTAAGCAGTCAGTACAGCAAACGTGTTGTTGATTACATGTTTGCCGAGTATGAAAAGGGGCGTACTCCGAATCCGGACGTCCTGTGTAACCGCGAAATAAAGTTCGACGTCTTTGTCAGGGAAGCAGACAGGCTCGGCGCAGACAGGGTCGCAACAGGACATTACTGCCGCCTGGACTCGTTCGAATCCGGAGACGGAACGGTGTTCAGGCT
>JAIRZR010000441.1 GCA_031267155.1 Prevotellaceae bacterium
CCCTGGATTTTGACAGTAATATACAGCCAATTGACTATAAAACGTGTATGGATGAGTCGCTGTATGTTCCGGGGACAGACGCCGTCATTTACGGCTGGGGAAAAGAGTGTCTCGAAACAGACGCTGCATCCCTGAAACTGCGCTCGGCAGATGTAAAGATAATCTCGAAAGAGGAGGCCAATATGATTTATGGAGCATCGGTTGTTCCCAGCGACGCCATTGTTTCGAAAGGCAAAACAATGCAGATGGCGGGAAAGGGCGACAGCGGCGGGGCTCTTGTTGTTTCATGCAGTATGCAAAATCCTGCACTGGTCGGAATTACAACGCTTGCCGATACACGTAACGAATCCGAAAATTCGGGTTTGACCGTTTATGCCAAAGTAAAGCCGATTATCGAATGGATCGACAGCTGCAGGTGCGAACTGACCGGCAGAGACACTGTTCCTTCTACAGGAGGCTTGTTTGAAATTGCAAACATGCCTCCCGAAGTGAAATCTGTAGAATGGACATATTCGGGCTTGACGGAAATAAATTCGGCAGAGAATTTCATTGATGTTATTCCTTCGGAAATCAGCGGGGAGGTAACAGGCTATATCAGCGCAGCAATAACCACAAATTCAGGAACATTGACTGTCAGGAAAAAACTTCTGCTTATGCCCAGAATCGACATTGATATTGATATCACTTATAACGAAATCACTTCGAAATACGAAATGAGGGCAAAAGTCGAAAATGCGGAAACCGCCGACAGTAAATGCGCCCTCCAGCTCTCAAAATCAGTTGATAATATGAGACCGCTGGGCTTCATCTGGATTTACAATAATGATATAACTCTTGGGAAAAGGGTAATTTTCGATATAAATCCAAATTCGTCCGAAGTCCACACGGTCGGCGTCGCTAAACACGACTGCAATCATACTCTCCAGCTAAAGAAAACTTTTATCATTCAGCGTAACAGTAATGAATTTATCACCGTGCACAACGAACCCGGAATAATCACTCTGGAAAGTATAGATTTACCCACATACGTTATTACGGAAGAATTGCAGATAACCCATACGAGAAATGCTGTAAAAAACCGTATTTCAGTGAATACTTCAAAAGTAAATATAGAAAACCCGCATACAATAGGCAGGGTCAATAAATTCGACAACTATGACGTATCCATTTATTCCCGAATAGGAAGCCTGCTGTATTCCAACAATTTTAATAAGAGCAACAATTCCCTGCAGATCAATATTTCCGGGTTTCCTCCGGATATTTATATTCTGCATATCTGTAATTTGGATACCGACGAAACAATGAGTCGCATGATGATTATAAACCCTTTTTAAACAAGTATGAAGGAAAAAAGTCGTATACCCGATTTTGGGGATGCAGACAGGTAAAAAACAGCATCAAATCTTTTCCAGGTATCCTCCCGGAATATAAGTTGTTGCCACCGAGAATAATCCCTCCAGTCTAACTACTACCCTTTTATGTCCCTTTACCCGGATCAGTTCGCCTTCAATTCCGGTAAAATCACCTTTGATAACCCGGACACGGTCGCCTTTTTTCAGTCTGGTATTGGGTATTTTCACTATGGAATCCGAATAATCCACCAGAAACATGAAATCCTGCATTTGCTTGTCGGGGATAATCTGGAATCTTTTGGTATCGTTATTGTATATGTATGAGACAATGAAGCCCGATTCGCTGGGAATGGAAATGGCTGTCGAATAGTCTGTATTGACAAAAATCAGACAGGAAATCACGGGTTTTTCTTTCTGAATCCTTTTTCCCTTACGTTCCCTGAACACTGTTATAAAAGGTATAAAGTGCTTTATTTCCTTTTCTTCCAGAAATTTTTTAATCAGCTTTTCCGTTCTATATTTTACCCGTGCAGCATACCAGTGCTCAATATTATGTTCCATTTATTTAGTTAAAAAAAATCGTGCAAAAGTACATTAATTCTATTAATTTTTAAAAATGACAATACAGGGAAACTCACTGCAACGGGGGTTTTGTGTTCCATTCCACACATTTCCAGACATTATTGCAGGCTTTAAATATAGATACGCTGCCTGTGGACACTTTCAAATCGTGTTTATCGCCAAAGTCGCGGGCATCCGTTTCGTCCAGAATATGCGGAGCAAAGCGTATTATGCCGTTTGACGAGCAAATCAGCGCTGTTTCGCTGTCTGCGATGCTGTCTGCCAGATTTTTCCACGCAATGATGATGCTGTCCACATCAACATTCCATCCCGGCGGGACGATTGCCCCGGTATTCCACAGCTTAATCGCAATATCGCCATATCCGGCTATTTCGCCTGCGGTGAAATTTTCCGACAGTTTATTGTTTTTCACATACTCCATGCCTAAACGGTATCTCACCTGTTCCCCGGTTTTATTTTCGTCCTCGCCGTAATCTATTTCCGTAAACCTGGCGTTTGGGATAAGGCTCACATTCAGGTTCATTTCGCTGATAATAAGGTTTGCCGTTTGCACGGTTCTTTTCAGGGGCGCGGCGAAAACCCTGTCGGGAATAATACCTTTCTGCAGTAGATATTTACCGGCATTTCTGCTTCGGGATTCCTCTATCAGAGGAATATCCGTTCCCGCTCCCACCCTTGTAGGCGTTTGTCCGGGAGCGAATGTGTTTCCATGCCTGACAATAACAAGAGTTTTTTCCATATCTTTTCAGAATAAAGTGCCGGACTGCAGTCCCCTTGCGATACCGAGATGCGAATAAGCCAGCGCGGTAACTTCCCTTCCGCGCGGCGTGCGCTGCAAAAATCCTTCCTTGATTAAAAACGGCTCGTAAACCTCCTCGATAGTTCCCGCGTCTTCGCCGACGGCTGTCGATATTGTGTTTAAGCCGACCGGTCCGCCTTTGAACTTGTGTATAATTGTCGAAAGTATCTTGTTGTCCATGCTGTCGAGACCCCGCTTGTCGATGTTCAGGGCGTCGAGGGCATAGCGGGTTATTTCCAGATCTATCATGCCGCGACCCTTTACCTGCGCAAAATCGCGGACACGCCGCAGCAGGGAGTTGCAGATACGCGGGGTTCCCCTGCTTCGCAGCGATATTTCATTGGCTGCATTGTCCTCTATTTCGATATTTAATATTCCCGCCGCTCTTTTTATGATGTGGAAAAGAGTAATCGAATCGTAGTATTCCAGATGGCACTGGATACCGAAACGCGCTCTTAATGGACTTGTCAGCAAGCCGCTGCGCGTAGTCGCTCCGACCAGGGTAAACGGATTGAGATTTATCTGTATCGACCGGGCGCTTGGTCCCTTGTCCAGCATAATGTCGATTGTGTAATCTTCCATTGCCGAATACAGATATTCCTCAACGACAGGGCTTAGACGGTGTATCTCGTCGATAAACAGAACCTGTCCCGCTTCGAGATTGGTCAGCAAGCCCGCCAGATCGCCGGGTTTGTCGAGCACGGGACCCGAAGTTGTTTTCATCGAAACGCCGAGTTCGTTGCTGATAATTCCCGCCAGCGTAGTCTTTCCCAGACCGGGAGGCCCATGCAGCAGCACATGGTCGAGGCTCTCCTTCCGCATCAGGGCTGCCTTGACAAACACTTTCAGATTTTCGATAATCTTGTCCTGTCCGCTGAATGCTTTAAAATCCTGCGGGCGTATTTTGTTCTCAAAATCAGGGTTTGACTGTTCTTTTTCCTTCTGAGGGTCGAATTTTTCCGTTGTCATAAGCTGTCTTTTATTTCCTGAAACCTGTTTTCCTTTTTAAAGCAGAAGGTTTTGAATCCCAGTGAACTTCCGGCATTTATATTGGCTTCGCTGTCGTCGATAAAAAGCGTTTCCTCCGGATTGATTCCGGACAGTTCGATCATTTTGTGGAAAATGTCGAGATCGGGCTTCATGCAGCCCAGCTGATACGACAGATACAGTTCGTCAAAGTAATAATCCAGGGGCTTTCCGGCGGGAGAAAATTTCTCCGATCGCGCCCAGCTCATTATTATGGCGTTTGTATTGCTCAGCAGCAGCGTCCTGTATTTCCTGCGAAGTTCCAGGACGAAGTCCAGTTTTTCCTGCTCGACAGGCATGAGAAAGTCAAACCATCCCTGGTCAATCTCCCTGCTGTCAATCTTTTTCCCTGTCAGTCTGCATATTTCCTCATAAAAGTCTTCTCTCGAAATACTCCCATCTTCAATCCCCCGAAATACGCCTCTCTGTCTGTACGGATCAAGAAATTCTTCTATATTATCGATTCCGATCTCCCTGAACTTCCTTATGGCGGCAGGCTTGTTTATATCAACTATTACTCCTCCCAAATCGAATACGATATTCTTTATCTCACTCATTCCCTTTCAATTTCAAATTATTTATTGCATTCCCAATCCTTTCCGCAGATATTTGCCCGCCGGCAAGCGGCTTATCATCGGAAACTGCAGCGTATGTGTAAGGCGCTCCCAGAAAAATACAGGCAAGCCTGGTAATCAGGCCCGTTTCGCCCATGGCAAAAGCGACAAGACTGTCGGAATATATGTCATACAGTGACAGCACTCTTGCGGAATCGGATTTGCTGTTGGCTGTCGTTACGAGCTTTACGATGTCGGCGCCCTGCTTTTTACAGGTATCGACTATGGCGCACATCCCGGACAGAGAGGGCGTCGTCTCAAAATTATGATACGAAATTATCCGTTTACAGCCCGTCAATCCGGCCTGTTCCGCAATGAAATCCCTGAAATCCCCGTCCGATTCCGTTTCGACGTCCACAAAAGCCGCTCCCGAACGGATTGCCCTTACAAGCCTGTCCATACGTTCGCGCCGGCTGTAGAAACCTTCCCTGCATGTGGCAATAAGCCGTTTGCCGGAGGAAAATACCGATTCTATTTCGGATTCTGTAATTCGGGATACATCCAGCCTTATTTCGGCAAAACTGACTTTCTCCAAAGCCGCAAGTATGCCGGTATAAGATTGTTCCCCAATGGATACGCATATTGAATCAAACTGCATAATTCTATTATTAATGGATGCAAAATTACAAAAACAGTCAATATCTCAAAATCAATTTGCGGAAATGGCTGTAATTAAAATTGTTGACGCAAACAAACCCATAGCCCGAAGGTCTTCCGGTTTATGGACACAGTATATGCGTCGACACAATTCGAATGATTGAATATGAATACCCCCCCCCAATGAAGCGAAGCGATTGAGGGGGGTGTTGAATAACAAATGTATAGGATAATATAGGCCGTTTTCCGTTCATCCTTTCAGGTTGTGGATAGAGTTCCCACCTGCCCTTCCCTCAATCGCTTCGTTTCATTGATATTCAAACTTTCGGAATTGCAGGACGCTATCTGTGAACGTCGCTTCCGCCGGATTTGTGGATATCGGCGCTCTTACACTCAAGTTTCCGGATATTGATGTCCGAACCGCCGGATGCCGATACCGAAACCTCGTTAGCCTTTCCGCTGATATTTATATCGGCGCCTCCCGATGCGTTCGCTTTCAGATTTCCCGAAAGTTCCAGACTGATATCCAGGTCGCTTCCACCGCTTGACGACAGCTTACATTCGACAGCATGCAGTTTCTTTATATCGCAGTCGGCGCCTCCGGATGCGGAGATGTCGGCATTTCCGGCAACGATCATGCTGACTATATCCGCGTCGGCGCCTCCGGATGCCGAGATGCTGGCATCTCCGGTAACGGTCAGGCTGCTTATCTTCGCATCGGCGCCTCCCGCTGCCTCCAGTTGAAACGACTTGTCGCATGTCAGTTTATCCGCATAAAAGTCAGAGCCTCCATATACGCCCACCCTGTCGAGTACGGGAGCGGAAACGTGCACTTTTATTACCCTGTTTCTAAGTATTTTCCGGACAGACGTTTTTATCCCGTTCTCCAGCTTGACGACAAGAGTCTCGCCTTCCACTTTCGTAATAATTTTACCGACGTAATCCTTGTCAGCTTCTACCGCGAGGCTGTACGAATCGCTCTGCGTGTAGTAAACATCAATACCGTCTCCAGCGTTTATCCTGCTGAAAGCGTCCGTTTTTCTGTCTTCCCTGACTGTTTCGGCAATGCATGCCGCAGAGTAAAGGAGTGTTGTACAAATCATTGTCAATGACATCAAATTTTTTTTCATATAACTGCTTTTATATATTTATAATAGAATTACTTTCCGGAACTATTTTATGGATATATTTCCAAATGCACTGTAAGCATCAATCTTTACTGTTGGCGTTTTATCGCCGAAAGTTCCTTTTTTTACAATCCTGTTGGACTCTTTTTCCGACAGGTAATATTTGAATTTGTATTTATCGTCAATTGACAGCTTCCCGTATTTCAATTCGGCATTAAAGTCTGCCGACAAATCCGGGTCGAGACTTAGTTTCAGGGGTGAATACCTGCCGGAGAATTTAAAGGATTCCAAGTGTACAGAAGCGCTGTTTATTTTTATGTTCGAAAAGGAAGATTCAAGATTCAGTTTCCTGTCGAGATTTTTGAGAGTTGTTGGAGCGTATTTCAATATGGCGTCGAACTCCTCAAGCGAATCAATATTGATGTTTCCAAACGAACAGTCTGCCTTCATTGTCCCGACTTTACCGGCTGTATAATTTGAATATTTCGACTGAACGTCGAGCTTTCCTGCCGAATCAATACGGATATTTCCAAATGAACAGTCTGCCTTCATTGTCCCGGCTTTACGGGCTTTATAATTGGAGTATTTCGACTGGGCGTCGAGATTTTCAACCGAATCAATATTAATGTTTCCAAACGAACAGTTTGATTTCATTACCCCAACTTTACCGATTATATAATCAGTGTATCTCGACTGGAGGTCAAGCATGTCAGCCGCATTTATTCTCAGTTTCCCGAAATTTACCGAAAAAATCAGGCTTCCGGCTTTATCTATTTTAAATTTGGAATATTTGCCTCCAATACGTACCGGCGAATTAAAAAATGTACCGGCATTCAGATTGCCGAAATCAATATCGCAGTTAAAATCGCCATAAAAATCGCCCATATTTACATTTCCGTATCTGAGATCAACTTTCATCGCGACATTTTTCGGAATGGCGATTATATAGTCAATCTTTACTCCCTTCTGACCAACATGTCCGCCTTCGATAACATATATGGACCGCAGGGTTTTTAAAAGAGACTTTTTAGGCTTTTTCTCATACCTATTTTGGGGATATACGGTTTTTACAGTCAGGACACCGCCGGTTGTGGATGTTTCGCAGACAGGCTTGACATCCTCTTTTTCGAAGTACTGTATTTCCAGCTCTATCTGTTCGGAATCCGATTCAGTGACAGTTATATTTCCGAATGAATGCTCGAAACGTATTTTGTCAATACCGGAAAAACTCCGTTTCTCGATTCGAGACAGATCTGTCAGTGCTGGCGGCATTGGCGGTGTTGGCGGCATTGGCGGCGTTGGCGGCGTTGGCGGCGTTGCCGGCATTGCCGGCATTGCTGGATTCGACTGTGCATACACTTGAAAAACGGATACACATAAAACAATTACTAATAATAATAAACACTTTTTCATAACTTTATATATTTTATTTTTTCAACATTTATAATATTCTTCCAGTTTGCCGTTGATGGCTTGAAGCGCTTCCAGATTTGCAGTATAGTGTTCTACCAGATAGTATATTGCAAGTTCTTCGCTTTCTGCCCCGCGGATTTCTTCGGCAAATTTACCGGCGTCCTCGACAATGTCCTGCAAATCCTTTTCGAGCTGGATTCGGGTTTCCGCGTCGGCTCTGGACAGTTTGCAGTTGATTCCGGCTATCTGTTCGTCCATCTGAGATCTGTAGAACGCTTCGGTTTCCGCAAATTCGCTGAAATCCTGTTCTGCGGAATCATCGCCCGATGATTTATACATCCATATTCCGGTAATAATAAGCGCGATTGAGGCTGCTATTGAGACCGCTCCGAAGAGCTTTACTTTCAGTGTCCTTTTGTGTTTCTTCTCCTGAAGATGAAGGTCCAGGCGTTTTTCGAAGCGTTCGAAATGACCTTCAAACGGTTCGCAGTCGTCGAATATATTCCTGTTTCCCTTCAGATACTTATTTAAATCGTTCATTTTCCGTTATTTTTAATAATCTCAATTAATTTCTGTTTTGCCCGCATATACTGTACGCGGACGGTTCCCGGCTGCATTTTGAGGATGCCGGCGATTTCCTCATGGTCGTAACCTTCCATCAAATACAGCGTTACAATCAGTCTTGCCCTGCCTGTCAGCTGTTCGATGGCAGCCTTCACCTGCATTGCCTTTTCTCTTATCAGTTCCATTTCATCCTCATCTTCGCCGGTTTCGTCGATTCTGTTCGACATGGCGTCATCGCCGTATCCGGTAAATTCCGGTCTGTTTTCCCTTAGCCTGTCGATCGACGTATTGATGGCAATGCGCACAATCCATGCCTCGAAAGGAATGCTGTCTTCGTATATGCCAAGTTTCGAAAAGACTTTCAGAAAACTTTCCTGCATGGCGTCTTCGGCTTCATACCGGTCTCTCAATATACGGAAACAGCTGTTGTATATTCTTTTATAAAAAGTTTTATATAACTGCATCTGTGCTTTTCTGTCGCCTTTCATGCATTGTGCCGTGATATTGCTGTCCCATTCAATCATTCCATCCAGTCATTTGTCATATATGACGGAAAAAATTATGAAATGTTACACTTTTAGAGTTAAAAACTAAAAG
>JAIRZR010000191.1 GCA_031267155.1 Prevotellaceae bacterium
GAGTGTAGCCGACATTATCTGTTGAGGATTGCGTGAAATTCTGTAAATGCCTTTTGTTACAGGCTGCTCCGGAGGCGTTGTTGCATAATCGTACATTGCTCTTATGTAGCCGGATAAACCCAGTATGAATACCGGTATTCCGATATAAAAGGAAAGGGTGTCTGAGCATAACGGTAAAAGCGCTGAATACCAAATCACAAATTGAAATAAAATAAAACTGATTGAAGAAGCTACTTTTTGCAGCCTGCTGTCAAAGTCGGGCTGTTTCAAGACTCTTGACTTGAAATGCCCGGGATAGTATGCAATCATTCCGGCATTTACCGATAAAAATATAAGCGTAAACCACCATCCGTTTGCAAAACCTAAATGTATTGATTGAAAAATACTCATAATATTGAACTGTTATCATTGTTTATATATACTCAAATATCTGTCATGTTAAAATATATTCGATTTAACCGAGGCAAATGTACATGAAAATTTTGGATTTCCACACAGACGGATAAAAATATATTAGGAATGATTACATTTGCAGAATAATATAATAAAAAAGAATAAAGATGAAAACATCAGGATTAGACGTGCACAAAGATAACGCATATTTATTAGATAAACCGAATTTCATTTGAACAATCCTATAAAACTGGTACTTTTACAAAAAAACAGACGGATACGGCACAGTCGAATGGCGGCACGAGATTGGTTTTTTTGCATAAAAAAACCGGAGCCGTTTTTCACAACTCCAGTTCTTCTCATTATTTATAGACAGATAAATACGACATTCAATAAATGCCGTAAACAATTTATAATCTATTCTTTTATCGCTTTAATTCCGGGAAGGCACAGTCCTTCCATATATTCCAGCAAAGCGCCGCCACCCGTCGAAACATAGCTGACTTTGTCCGCCAGATTGAACTTGTTGATTGCAGCAACGGAATCGCCTCCTCCAACAAGAGAATATGCTCCTTTTGAAGTTGCTTCGACAACAATTTTTGCGATATTCAATGTTCCGGCAGCAAAAGTATCAACCTCAAAAACACCTACGGGACCATTCCAGAGTATAGTCTTCGATTTCAGAAGCGCCTCTTTCCATGACTTGATACTTTCCGGACCGGCGTCAAGACCCTGCGCATCGTCGGGAATATTGCGGATGTCCGATATCTTTGTTTCCACACTGCCATTGCCTTTGAAAACTTCGTCGAACTGTGTTGTAGTAACCACATCGACAGGCAAATATATCTTCACATTCTTGGCTTCCGCTTCCCTGATTATTTCTTTCGCCAGTTCGACGTCTTCGCAAATTGACAGGCCGATTTTTCCACCAAGGGCTTTGATGAAAGTAAAACTCATTCCTCCGCCTAAAATCAGATTGTCAACCCTGTCCAGCAGGCGTTTGATAATTGTTATTTTTGTAGAGACTTTGGAGCCGCCCAGAATAGCGGTAAACGGTCTTTCCGGAGCATCCAGCACCTTGTCAATAGCTTTCAACTCACTGTTCATTATATAGCCGAACATCTTGTCGTTCGGAAAGTTTGCGGCGATAATGGCAGTTGAAGCATGCGCCCTGTGAGCAGTTCCGAATGCGTCGTTCACATAGCAGTCGGCCAAGCTTGCAAGTTTGCTGACAAAATCTTTTTGTTTGACTTTCAATTCTTTTTTTGCCGCGTCCTTTTCTTCCTGGGTAGCCGAATCATCCAAACGGGGTTTTCCTTCTTCTTCGGCATAAAATCTCAGGTTTTCCAGGAGGAGAAAATCGCCGGGTTTCAGGTTTTTCGACAATTCAGCAGCCTCTTCGCCAACGCAGTCGGGGGCGAAAATAACCTTTTTTCCGATTAGTTTTTCCAGTGTCGGGATGATGTGCTTCAAAGAATATTTTTCAGTCACTCCCTTGGGACGTCCCAGATGTGTCATCGCTATTATGGAACCGCCACCCGAGAAAATTTTCTCAATTGTAGGAATTGCCGCCCTTATGCGGGTGTCGTCGGTTACTTCAAATTTTTCATTTAAAGGCACATTAAAATCAAAACGCACAATTGCGCGCTTCCTGTTGAAATCATAACTGTCAATAGATTGCATAAATATACAAATTTAAATTATTTAAAAATATCCAATAAAAAAACGCACAAAGTTAGCATTTATAATTGTATTTCCACTTTTACTTCTTCAAATTTTTACTCAAAGTAATGAAACCTGTCGATATTTTCTGTCCTCCAACCATTACCGAAGGACGTATGCGTATCGCCACATTCGACGAACCTTCGCCCGTGTTAAGCAGATGATTGACGAATCCAAGTATGTTTTCTTTCGATTCTCCCTTGAACAGCTGCAGCAGATCCGTCTGTATTGTCAGCGGAATGATTGTGTGTCCGCCGTTACCCGGAATCGAGACCGAATGGTTTAAGGTTCCCGACAGTACGTTTGTCGAGTTTAAGTCGATTCCCCAGTCCAGTCCGGCGATCTGTGCGGCAGTCGAATTGGGATTGCTCGCGTTTATGTTTACCGTGAAATTCAGCGGCAAACTTCCCGAAAGTATTCCGGTGGTAAGTTTCAGCAGAGATACTGCGTTAAGATTCTGAACATTAGTTATGTTGCTTAAACTGATTCCTGCAACGCTCGGATTGCCGAATCCCGCAAACTCATACTTGCAATTTACAAACGACGCCACGCCGCTCAATACGTCGCAGGATAGAAAAGTTGCGCCTGTTACGAACAGGACAATAATGATTTTTAATTTTATAATTCTCATAAAAACAAATACTTTTAAATTATTACTCCAGTATCTATAATCTTTAACTGGCGTGCAAAGATAACATTTCTTTATTAGATAAACCGAATTTCATTTGGCGAAATATTATCCCAAAATGTCCATTAGGGAGCTACCTTTCATGAGCTACCAGGATGCCCACTAACCAGATTGTGCAAATTGCACTTGAATCCGGTCACATAATTTGCTTATCCAATTTCTGCGATTCATATTTAACGCCATTTTCACCGTTATTTTATCGTCACATTTTTCAATAATTGCAGGTATTGCAAG
>JAIRZR010000480.1 GCA_031267155.1 Prevotellaceae bacterium
TTCGGGACTGTGCTTGGCGTCGTCATGTTCTATTTCGGCGCATCGTCGGCATTTCCGCTTATACATGACATTCCGCTGTGGAAGGTGCTGATATATGCTGTTCTGGGTATTTTGATGATCCCCACTCCCCCGTCTATGGACATCAGAGGCTGGCAGGAAATGTACACTCTGGATGCGCCGACATGGACGCTGGCATTCGAATATTTCGCAAATATACTGTATGCGCTTTTCATCAGGAGATTTTCGAAGACGATGCTCGCGTTTCTGGTTACGGTAGCCGCCTGTGCCACACTGCATTTGACTCTGACGCAGGGAGACGTCATCGGCGGCTGGACGATAGACGGGCACCACATGCACGTGGGATTTACCCGGCTGATGTATCCGTTTTTTGCAGGCTTGCTGCTGTACCGGCTTGGCAAAGTTATTCGCATACCGCGAGCGTTTGAGTGCTGCAGCCTGCTGCTCGTGGGAGTTCTCGCCGTACCGCGGATAGGAGGCGCCGAATCGCAGTGGATGAACGGCATATACGAATCCGCCATCATTATTGCCGTTTTCCCCCTGATCGTAGCCATGGGAGCGGGCGGAACGCTGAAAAGCAGGCTCGGTTCGCGCATGTGCAAATTGCTGGGAGACATTTCATATCCGGTATATCTTGTAAACTACCCGCTTTGCTATATACATACAGCCTGGGTTTCGGATAAGAACATCACTCTTGCCGAAGCGGGCTGGGTTCCGTATGCTGTCTTTACTGCTACGCTTCTGATTTCGTATGCTGCCATGAAATGGTATGATATTCCGCTCAGGAAATGGTTGCGGAAATGGTAGAAAAACGGGTGCGGGACAGAATCCCGTAAAGCTGCAGGCAGCTAAAATTAAGCCTGTATCGTCCCTGACAGAAATTTGCACTTGACAGCAAGTGTCTTGAAATAAAAACCTGACAAATTGTCAGGTTTTTCTCATTGGCACATTATTTGAATATTCTCCTTTGCAAAAAATTATTGTTAGTATTTTATTAATTAAGGAGGATTTTTTATGAATTTGATTAGAAGAAATCAGAACTGGTTACCGGAAGTGTTTAACGACATGTTCAACAACGACTGGATGTTAAGAACAAATGCAACAGTGCCGGCAATCAACGTTATTGAGTCGGAGAATGATTACAGGATTGAAGTAGCCGCTCCCGGCATGACGAAAAACGACTTTTGTATCCATCTTGACGAAGACAGCAATTTGCTTATCTCCATGGAGAAAAAGTCGGAAAATTCGGAAAAGAACGAAAGTTCACTCTATCTCAGGCGCGAATTTTCATACAGCAAGTTTGAACAGAAGATGATTCTTCCCAAAAACGTCGACAGGGAGAAAATCAGCGCTAAAATGGAGCATGGAGTTCTGTATGTTTCTGTCCCCAAAATGAAAGAGGACGAAATAAAAAAGAACACAAAGCTTATAGAGATTTGTTAATCGCCTTGATTTAGGGATGCGAAATAAACAAAATATAACAGATTATAAAAAACTCTGGATTGCTTCGTGCCTCGCAATGACGGATAACCGTCTGACATTATGTCTATTGCATAGCACACGGTTACCCGTCATTGCGAGGAGTTGCGAGGAACGAAGCAAAGCAATCCAGAAAGTTCAATTGTTATATGTTATTAATTTTCCTTCCCTTAATATGGCGAAATGAAAAAAGCTGTTGTTTTATCATGGATAACAGCTTTTTTAATTAAAACATTAAACATTATTTTTACGGGGAGGAAGTTATATGAATTTGAATAATTTTACAATAAAATCGCAGGAAGCAATCCAGCAGGCCGTAGAGATTGCGCAGTCGCATAATCATCAGGCGGTTGATACGGGTCATTTGTTACAGTATTTTTTGAACGATAACGAAGGCGTAGTATTTTATCTGATAAAGAAACTGGGGGTCTCGCCGGGAGTCCTGGACAATGCGCTGAAACCGCTTGTCGAACGCTATCCGCGCGTTACGGGAGGAACGCCCTACCTGTCGAACGATTTGAATAAGGCGCTGCAAAAGTCCCATGAGTATTCGAAGAAGTTAGGCGACCGGTTTACATCTCCCGAAAGCCTGCTGCTTGGACTGATCGATTCCGGAGACAGTGTTTCCCAAATACTCAAAGACAGCGGGATAACGGAAAAGGAAGTAATCGCGGCAATCGAATCCATCCGGAAAGGGAGCACGGTCGATTCGCAGACGTCCGGTGAAACATTCGACTGCCTCAACAAGTACGCAGTCAACCTCAACGATCAGGCGCGAAAGGGCAGGCTCGACCCCGTTATCGGGCGGGACGAGGAAATCAGGCGCGTCCTGCAGATCCTGACGCGAAGAACCAAAAACAATCCGATACTTGTCGGAGAGCCGGGCGTTGGAAAGACAGCCATCGCCGAAGGCATTGCGCACAGGATTGTCAGCGGCGACGTTCCCGAAAACCTCAAAAGCAAGCAGATATTTTCCCTGGATATGGGCGCCCTGATTGCCGGGGCAAAATACAAGGGAGAATTTGAAGAACGTCTGAAAGGCGTTGTCAAGGAGGTCATCGACTCCAGCGGCGAGATAATACTGTTTATCGATGAAATCCACACTCTGGTGGGAGCCGGCAAAAGCGACGGCGCCATGGATGCGGCAAATATCCTGAAACCGGCTCTGGCTCGCGGAGAACTCAGGGCGGTGGGCGCGACAACTCTTGACGAATATCAAAAATATTTCGAGAAGGATAAAGCCCTGGAACGCAGATTCCAGCCTGTGCAGGTCGACGAGCCTTCGGTACCCGACGCGGTGTCGATACTGCGCGGCCTGAAGGAACGCTACGAAACCCATCATCAGGTAAGAATAAAAGACGAGGCGATAATTGCGGCTGTCGAACTGTCGGACAGGTATATCACCTCGCGTTTCCTGCCCGACAAGGCTATCGACCTGATTGACGAATCGGCTTCCAGACTTCGCCTGGAAATAAATTCCGTCCCCGAGGAAATCGACGAGCTTGACCGGAAAGTCCGCCAGCTCGAAATCGAACGCGAAGCAATCCGCAGGGAAGGCGACGAAAACAAAATGGAAATGCTGAACAGGGAAATCAGCGATTTGAGCGGCAAACGGGACGTCATGAGAGCCAGATGGCAGCAGGAAAGAAGCATTGCCGACAAAATACAGGAGAACAAACATCTTGTCGAAGACTTGAAGTTTCAGGCGGAAGAGGCTGAACGGAAGGGCGATTATGGACTGGTCGCCGAAATAAGGTATGGCAAAATAATCGAAGCCAGGAACAGAATCGACAGCCTGATCAGGGAAAAGAACGAAACGCAGAGCGAAACATCACTGGTTCGCGAAGAGGTTACATCGGAAGATATTGCCGAAATCGTTTCAAAATGGACGGGGATACCCGTTACCCGGATGCTGCAGACCGAAAAGGACAAGCTCCTCAATCTCGAAGACGAGCTGCACAGGCGCGTCATCGGTCAGGATGAAGCAATACAGGCTGTTGCCGACGCTGTCCGCAGAAGCAGGGCGGGTCTCCAGGAACAGAAAAAGCCCATCGGATCGTTTCTTTTTCTGGGAACGACGGGCGTGGGAAAAACAGAACTTGCGAAGGCTCTGGCTGAATTTCTGTTTAACGACGAAAACATGATGACCCGTCTGGACATGTCGGAATATCAGGAACGGCATTCCGTTTCGAGGCTGGTCGGCGCTCCTCCGGGATACGTGGGCTACGACGAGGGAGGACAGCTCACCGAGGCTGTCCGCCGCAAACCGTATTCCGTTATCCTGCTGGACGAGATAGAAAAAGCGCATCCCGACGTTTTCAACACCTTGCTGCAGGTGCTCGACGACGGACGGCTTACCGACAACAGGGGACGGACGGTGAATTTCAAGAATACCATTATAATAATGACTTCAAATGTCGGTTCGGGAATTATTCAGGACAACTTTTCCGGAATGACGGAGAGTTCGCACGACCGAATTGTCGAGAAGACTAAACAGGAGGTCATCGAACTGCTTAAGGAGACGGTTCGCCCGGAATTTCTTAACCGTATAGACGAAATAATAATGTTCTCCCCATTGACGAAAGAGGATATCCGGAAAATCGTGTCGCTCCAGATTGCAGGACTGCAAAAGACTCTGTCGGCAAACAGTATCACGATAGACGTCAGCGAATATGCCGTCGAATATCTCGCCGAACAGGGATACGACCCCGTCTATGGCGCAAGACCTCTGAAAAGAGTGATCCAGAGAGAACTGCTCAACGAACTCTCGAAACAGATCATCGCAGGAAAATTGAATCCGGGCGAAGCTGTCAAGGTCGATTCCTTTGGCGACAGGTTAGTGTTCAAAAATATGCAATTGTAA
>JAIRZR010000065.1 GCA_031267155.1 Prevotellaceae bacterium
TAAACTCATCCCTGAACACCCAGTACCGTTGCAGCATATAATTATAGAGTATGGAAACTATGGCGTCGGTAATCAGTCGGCTTATTTTATAGTCGATATGGGCATACTCGGTCAGAATATGCGTTCCGAGCGTTTTCAGTCCTATACTGCTCACCACGACGAAAATAAACCGCCACAGCTGTTGCGGGAGGGAGAATTTGTAGGAACTGGTTTTCGAGTGGAAAGTCCATATCTTGTTTACCGAAAAGTTCATGATTGCTCCCAGAGTACAGGCGATAACGATGGAGACCGTGTAATGTATTCCGAAAAACTCCGTTATCAGAATCATAATCAAATAGTCGCACATGCCGCATACGAAAGCGGAAAATTGAGCTTTGACAAAAATCTTCAGCCTTTCGAGTATATTACTCCGGCTGTTTTTCACTTTTTTCTTCTTTATCCCGGTTGTCGGCAACTTTAAGCAGTTTTAAGGAGTCTATAATGTTTATCACAAATAAAACGGCGCAGGCAAGAATGCCGCAGTACACAATGGAACCCTGCCAGATAACTTCCAGCATCAGGAACAGCGAAATGATGATCCTCACTTCGGTAGGGCTTAGAAGACCGGAGTCGATAGTGTACTTGTTAATGATTTTGTATCTCAGCAGGGCAGTCATCATTGCCCATCCGTAGAGCACGACGAATCCAAAGCCCAGCAGTTCCCATTTGCCGCCCACATAGATGATGTAACCCAGTCCTATCAGGATATTGGTCAGCCAGTCGACCGTAAAGTCAAGCGTAAAGCCGTACCATTTCCGGGGTTTGTTGCGGTAGTATGCCAGCCGTCCGTCCAGCGAATCGCCGAACCAGTTGATGGCAAAGCCCAGTATCCCGAACAGCAGAAAGATGCGGTGGAAATAGAATGCAAGGACAAAGCTTGCGGCAGTAGCAAAGCTTCCTGTCAGTCCAATGGCTGTCAATGCATCCGAGTTAATCCACGAAGGTATATGCTGCACAAGAAAAGCGAGCGTATTCTGTTCATATTTTTTCAAAAGATTTGTCCGTTCCCTATCCCTGGTGATTTTGGACAATGCATTTTCGGTATTATTCATGCTCTTTTTTATTTTTTAATTGACACAAAAATAATACAAATTTATATATCCGAGCTGTTTTTTTGCAAAAATATTTCTATTCGCTTACAGAAGTCCATCCTTGTGCTTTAATTTTTAGTTCGTTACCTTCGGGAGTAATAAGATATGCACCCTGCGAAGCATCGCTTATATATCCGATAATTTCGAAGCCCGGCAAGCCTTTTATGGCCTCATACGCGGATACCGGAACAGTGAACAGAAGCTCAAAATCGTCGCCTCCGTTCAGCGCAGCCGTTACAGCGTCGAAATTCATTTCCCCGCATACGGCGAATGTTTCGGACGAGACGGGAATTTTTTCTATATATATCTTTGCGCCGACCTCCGACTGCTTGCAGATATGGAGTATGTCCGAAGCCAGCCCGTCTGTAATATCGGTCATAGCTGTTGGCTTTATTCCATTATCTTCGAATGTCTTGAGCATATCTATACGCGCCTGCGGATGCAGCTGCTTCTGGAGAACATAGTCGTAGCCCTCCAGCTTTGGCTGGGTACGGTTGCTTTCGAAAATCCGCCGTTCACGTTCCAGAACCTGCAAGCCCATGTATGCTGCGCCCAGATTTCCCGAAATGCAAACCAAATCGTTCACTTTAGCTCCGCTTTTATAGCAGAGATTTTCTTCGGACGCCTCGCCCACGGCGGTTACGCTTATGCTCATTCCCGTCAGGGAGGCGACGAGGTTATTTTCGACCAGATCAAGTTCGTACATCCGGCAGGCGGCATGTATCCCTTCGTAGAGGTCCTCGACGTCCGCCACATTGAAACGGGACGAGATTCCCACGGATACGAGTATTTGCCGGGGAACGGCATTCATCGCAACAATTTTGGATACGGCATGGGTTACAGCCTTGCATCCCAAATGCTTCAATGGCATATACACCAGATTGAAGTGTATGCCTTCAAGTAGAATGACGGAACAGATTTGTTTCGGCCTGTCCGATGCGGCAATGACCGCGGCGTCGTCGAATGTCTTTAAGCTTGTTAGCTGCCGGGCTTCAAATCCGGCATTCAGCCGGTCGAGCAGGGCAAATTTTCCAATTTCAGAAATGTCCATATATATAAGGTATAAATAAAATGGCAAAAATAATGCGGACTGTATGCGTGATCCGCTTCCGGCTCATTGCGTTGCCGGAGATCGGAATCGCTACCCGTCCTTCTACATTCATTTTGCCGTATCGTTTTTGGAGTAATAATCAGGGACATTCATTGCAAAGCGCGCCGAAACCGTTGCCGGACCGCCTCCCATTTCAATACCAACTTCGATGGCTTCAATTATTTCGTTTTCCGCAGCGCCTCCGTCAAGCGCCTGTTTAATATGCCATTCCATGCATGATTCGCAGTTGAGTACGACTGAAACCCCGATTGCAATCAATTCCTTCTGTAATTTGCTTAATGCACAGTCTTCGTAAGTGGCTTCCTCCAAGCTCACAAAAGACTGGTATGTCTTTGATTTTTTCAGATAGAAAGCATGAGCCTGCTTTCGCGTCTGAATGATTTGTTCGATCTTTTCCCTGTCCAAATTTTTCACTTCTTTTTAATTTTATCTTTATACAATTTACTGTAGTTATCGACGGCAAAGGTACTGTACGACAAAAATCCCCGTGTCCGGCGTAGTCTGGAGATATCTGGAGACTACGTGTGGCCGTTCTAAATCCTGCGGTCGCCCATACCCGGAGTCTGTTATTTTTTATTCGATAAAATCTTATCTACCTGTTTTACGGAAAGCCTCGTTAAATTGGAAATGTTTTCTACCGACATGCCTGTGCCGGCTGCATCGATTACGACTTGAGCCAATGCAATTCCCATGCCTCGCTTTTCGCCTCGCTTTTCGCCGATTTTAATACCTTCATTTCTGCC
>JAIRZR010000205.1 GCA_031267155.1 Prevotellaceae bacterium
GGCTGGTATCATGCGAGCAAGTTTGCGGTAGAAGGATTGAGCGACAGTCTGCGTTTGGAAGTCAGGCAGTTTGGCATTGACGTTATTATCATCGAACCGGGCGGAATAAAAACCGAATGGGCGGGAATAGCCAATGATACAATGATGAAAGCTTCCGGACATTCGGCATATTCCCATTTTGCAGCAGCCGCCTCAAAAACGACTTCTCTTGATGACAAGGTGCCGGAGCCGGTCGTGATTGCAGAATTAATCAAAAAAGCCATAGAAACCAAAAAGCCAAAAGCAAGGTATGTAAGGGGATTTATGGCAAAACCGATTCTGTTTGCAAAAAAACTGCTGAGCGATGCAATGTTTGATAAAGTTATTTTAAGCCAGTTTAAGTCATGAAAGCAGTTAGCAAAATAACCGCAAGTGTAGCGCTTGCCGGAATAATCACAATAGCAGGCATAATAATATTCCCGCCTTGTTTTGCCAACAACACAAAAGATACAACTGTCGCCGTTGTCGGACAAAATGTTTTGCCGCCGGTTAATCCGGTCAAGGTGCTGATTATTTATTACTCTCACAGCGGCAGGACGAAGGAAGTCGCCGAAATCATTGCACAACAAACCAGCGGAACGCTTTATCGCATAGAGACCGTCAAAGATTATTCGAGTATAAGTGTTTTTCACGCTCTCAGCGCCAAAAAAGAGCTGGAAAGCGGAAATCTTCCCGAACTCGCTACTGTCATTCCGGACATTAGCGGCTATGACCTTATCATAATAGGTTCACCTGTTTGGAGACATACTGTTGCCACGCCTGTTGTTTCATTTCTGGCGCAGTGCGATTTCGGCGGAAAGCCTGTCGCCGCATACGCCACCAACAAGGGAAACGTTGGTTCGTTTTTTACACTCTTTGAAGAGAAAGTCCGAAATGCCAGACTGCTTCCCGGTGAAGAATTTCACAACAATCTGTCGGGCAAGGATGAGTTAAGTCAAAAGATTTCAAAATGGCTGAACAATCTTACAAGCGAAAGCGCACTGCAAGCCGAACAAACTTCGGAATAACAAGGATGTCCTATTATTTTAAGTTAATTCAAATGATAAATTCAGCCAATCAATTAATACAAAACATCCTGTTCAGTTGCGAAAAGCAAAAAAGCCATGTCGCCGAGCAGGTTGTACCGGAGCATGTTCTGGTTTATGTCGTTTCGGGAAACGTCGAATTTCTGATAGAAGACGAACATCTTGTTGCTGAACCCGGAAGCATCATTCTCATACGCAGAAACAGGCTGACGAAAGCGACTAAAATTCCCGACCCGGACGTTCCCTGCAAGAGTATTAATATTTTTCTTACTCAGGAAATCATCCGGACATACGCTCTGCAAAACAGCGTCGGCACACAGGAAAGATACGCGGGAAAACCCTTGATTCTCTTAAACAGGAACAAATTTCTCAAAGGCTATTTCGATTCGCTGATTCCCTATTTGCATCACTCTGTCGGACTGAACAGCAAAATGGCAAAGCTGAAAACGGACGAAGCCATTGAATTGCTGTTGACCGCTCACCACAGCATGGAATCCTTCCTGTTTGACCTGAGCGAACCGCACAGGATAGATTTGGAAAAATTCATCAGCGCCAATTTTATGTTCAACGTTCCCATTTCGGAATTTGCACGCCTCACGGGACGCAGCCTGTCAACCTTTAAAAGAGATTTCAAAAACATTTATCACGACACGCCTGAAAAGTGGCTGCGGGAAAGGCGCCTGAACGAAGCGCGACGCCTGATAGTCCACGAAGGGAAAAAGCCGTCGGAAGTGTACTATCAAGTCGGGTTCGAGAATTTTTCGCACTTTTCGGCGGCATATAAACAGTTGTTCGGGCACAACGCATCAGATACTCAATCTTTAGAAAAGGCAATAATTAGTAAATAAACGTTTTAAAATTTCAAAATCATGGCAGAAGAAAACAACAACCCGGCGCAAAACGCGCCAACCGAATTCTCCGAAACAATGGAGAAACTGAATGCAGTCCTTGACAAAGCTGCAAAGGCAGTTTTGGCAGGTACTCCGATTGACCCCGCAACGCTGCAACAAATCACGCAGTTGATACACAGCGCCGAAATCTGTTTCGCTCCTTTTGCGAATACTTTTACTCCGAAAGACCGTACGCGTCTCGTGGGCGGCGGTATCAAAAACCTCGGATTCATCGAAACGGCTTACGAAAGCGCCTCGGCGAATCCGCAGTTCGTCCCTCCCTACCTGAACATGGTTGACTATGGGGATGTGATTCTGGATTTTACCCGCAAACGTACTTTGCTGCTGCTGGTACAGCAATTCGCGCAGCAAATATCGGATTCCATGCTTTTGGCGAGCGACGCCGCCTATCACGATTCGCTGGAGTACTATACCTCGGTGAAGGAAGGCGCCCGCCAGCGCGTCCCCGGCGCCGAAGCGGAATACGCCCTGCTGTCGAAGTACTTCAAAAAGAGCAAACCGGCGAGAGACGGCAACGCTCCCACCGAAGCGCAGATCGAACGCGACGTCCGCAGCCTGCTGCACGGTACAAAAGAAGGGCGCATAGTCGTCGAAAACGAGAACCCCGACCTGTCGGGCGGCAAACGCAGCGTGGTGGACGAGGCTCACTCCGAACACACCGCCGCCAAGACTGTCATCAAGGAGGACGAAAAGGAATAATTCCCTTTTTCGACCCGATTTTTGATGGTCGCGAGGCAAATTTTTACCCTCCGTACCCTAAATTTCAGGGTACGGAGGGTATTTTTCAGGGGCGCGAGCCTGAAATCCGGGGTTGGAGCCAAAATTTCAGGGTAATTATGGTAAAATTCAGGGGCGCAAGCCTGAAAAAAAGGGTCGTTAGCCTGTGTACAGGCTCGCGAGGGTAAATTTCAGGGTTGTTTATTCACAATAAAATATCTTTATGCTGTCGATTTATATAGCTGATGACTGCACTGGTAGTGTAGATGAACTTTATAGCCGGTCAAATATCATTTCGGGACGGCTCGGCATATCTCCTTATTGATAACAGGTTCCGGTATGTATTCCGGATTGTGCCCGCAGGAAGGACGGCCGCCATTGAAACGGTTGCCGTCCTGCGGCGTT
>JAIRZR010000146.1 GCA_031267155.1 Prevotellaceae bacterium
CGAAATCCTGTCGATGCTGAACAGGCGCTTTATCCTGTATATCGGGATAGCCTTCGTCATCGCCGTCCCGGTGGCATACTTCCTGTCCGTAAGGTTCATGCAGGGATTCGCATACAAAATCGGACTGGACTGGTGGGTCTTTGCGCTGACGGGAATATTTACCGTGCTGCTGTCGATTATCTTCGTGAGCATACAGAGCTGGCGAACGGTAATAGCCAATCCGGTCGGAATGCTGAAAAACGATTGAGACAGTTCCGGGATTTTGAATTTTGAATTTTGAATTTTGAATTTTGAATTTTGAATTGGCGCATGGCAATCCGGTTAACCCTTGCCGTGTCCGCATTAGTGCGGATGACGCACTGCGACTGCCCGCCGGCGGGAGGTCATCCCTTCCGTAGACGGGAGGTCATACCCCCCGTAGACGGGAAGTGTAAATGTTCGTAAAGGCGTGTATATAAATAAATAAATGGGGGCGCAATTATTTGCATCCCCCATTTTCGACAAAACAAAAAAACAGTTCCCAGTCAGGCAACTGTTAATCTTTTCTCAAACGTAGTTGAGCGTGGCGCTTTCAGGTCCTTTGAACCCGAGAATTGCGTGGTGATTCTGAGCAGTACCTCCTCTCCGGGCGACATTGCCGGCGCTATGATAATCAGATCCGAGGGGTTGTTGACAACAATATCCTGTCCCGTTACCGGATATACGACTGCCGTATTGTCAGCATTGACAAACTCAACGCCTACAGCGGGGTTTTCGCCCGAGATCTTCAGGTTGTGCCCCCTGATTTTCACCGATCCTCCGGATGTTATCGTAGAGTTGACCGTGTTGCTTTTCACATCGTGTATCAGTTCGATGTGCATCTGGTTAACCGGTTCCACGCGCCGCAGCGGTATTTTCTTTGCCAGTTCGGCAACTTCCTTCGACGCTGTAATACGGATAACAGCTTCCTTCGGATACTCGCCTTCGTCGTAACTGCCGGGTATCGAAGCATGGAAATGCGCCAGCCTCGTATTGACCGAGTTACCTTCGGCGAGCCATCTCTTGTGAATTTCCGCCAGTGCTTCCATCATTGCAAGGGCTTCGGCTTTGCTGATGCCAATATTGTACTGGACATCATTTCGACGATTGGTGTAGGGATAAGGGGGTGTCCAAAAAGGTCATTTTACCACTGTTTTTAGAAAAATAGCATTTGATTATAAGTAAATTACAAATGACAAATCTCTTGAAAAGAGACTTTTTGGACACCCTCTTATTCGCCATCCAGATTAGGGCAACCCTTGCGGTTGCCCTAATCCCTACACCAATCGTTGCAATGATTGCCATTACCTGTCGTCGCAATGATTGCTGTTGCCAACAATACTGGTAATATCACAGTGTTGATATCTCGTCCGATCGCCTTCATCCGAGTCATAGGATGTCTAAACAAATCCCATTAGTTTCAAGCTGCCCTATACCCTCAACCGAAGCAAGCCGTTTGGCGGGGAGGGCTTTTTGAGACACTCTCGACGATGCATACAGAGATGCGAAGCATTGCATTTCTACCATTACGGGATAAAAAATCTTCATCTTTACATTACTGTCTTAAAATTTTATTGTACTTTTGCGGCTCGGTTTTCTCATTGAATTATGCTTAATGTATTTATCATGAGAAGATTATTAGTAACAGTATTATGAATATATTATCTTTATTTGTAGCCGTTCCGGTCGTGATGTTACTGTCGCTGTTTATATGTCGCAATATGAAACAGATACGGACGGTGATGGTAAGCGGATCTTCGGTACTGATGGCGCTGGCGGCTGTGCTGGCGGCGATGTTTGTCAACGAAAGGGCAGTGTCCGACAGCGAGATGCTTTTTACCGGCAGCATCGTCTGGTACGAATCCATGAACATACACTATGCGGTTGGAGTCGACGGCATTTCGGTATTAATGATAGCCCTGTCCGCGATTATCGTATTTACGGGCGTCTTTTCGTCGTGGAACATGCCGCGCGAGTATTTTATGTGGTATTGCCTGCTGACTGTCGGGGTTTTCGGGTTTTTCATATCGCTTGACCTTTTCACAATGTTCCTCTTCTACGAGGTCGCATTGATCCCCATGTATCTGCTTATAGGAGTATGGGGGACGGGACGGAAGGAATATTCGGCGATGAAGCTTACGCTGATGCTGATGGCGGGTTCGGCGTTTCTGCTGACGGGTATTTTGGGAATATATTTCACTTCCGGACATGCGAGCATGAACATAATCGAGCTGGCAGACAGAATTATCCCGATGGCGCACCAGTACTGGATATTCCCGATGACCTTTCTCGGTTTTGGAGTACTCGGGGCGCTGTTTCCCTTCCACACATGGTCGCCCGACGGACATGCATCGGCTCCGACTGCCGTTTCGATGCTTCACGCGGGAGTGCTGATGAAACTCGGAGGATACGGCTGCTTCCGCGTTGCGATATACCTGATGCCGGAAGCGGCTCACGATCTCTCATGGATATTTCTTATCCTCACGGGCATAAGCGTAGTTTACGGAGCATTCGGGGCGGTAGTGCAAACCGACCTGAAATATATAAACGCCTACTCGTCGGTGAGCCACTGCGGATTAGTCCTTTTTGCGGTATTGATGCTGAACCGCACAGCCATGACCGGCGCCATCCTGCAGATGCTGTCGCACGGACTTATGACAGCCCTGTTTTTCGCCCTTATCGGTTTAATATACGGACGGACGCACACGCGCGACATACGCGAAATGGGCGGACTGATGAGAATAATGCCTTTTGCTTCCGTATGTTACGTGATAGCGGGTCTGGCTTCGCTGGGTCTGCCGGGATTGAGCGGTTTCGTTGCCGAAATGACCGTGTTTGTGGGTTCATTCGAACATGCCGACCTTTTCCACCGCATACTGACCATGGCGGCGACCTGCTCGATAGTGATTACTGCCGTGTATATACTTCGAACAGTGGGAAAAATACTCTACGGACCGGTAGTCAACGAACATCACCTCTCGCTCCCCGACGCTTCGTGGTACGAAAAGGTATCGGTCGCTGTGCTTATTGCCGGAATTGTATTTATCGGCGTTCTGCCGTCGATGGTGTCCGGCATTGTAAGCGACAGTCTTGCTCCCATTATTAAATATTTGAGTTTACTGTAAAATAAGGATATAAATGGATTTAAGTAATTTTCTAAAGATACAGCAGGAAACCGGACTGATCGCCGTGTTCCTGATTTTGATAATTTACGACATATTCGGTTCCGACCGTTCAAAGCAGTGGTTTCGCCTGACAGCCTGCGTACTGTTCGGTCTGCATACTGTCGCGGGCTTTTTCGTTTCCTCTGCCGGAGAAGCGTTTGGAGGGATGTATGTCTCTTCGGGAATGACGGTTATGATGAAAAACATACTCAATGTCGCCACCTGTTTTGTTCTGATGCAATCGGGACAGTGGCTGAAATCGGAACCGGCTCTCAGGCAGCGCGAGGGGGAATTTTATACGCTGATGCTTATTACACTGCTGGGCATGTATATGATGATATCGTCGGCGAATTTCATGATGCTGTATATCAGTGTCGAAACGGCGTCGTTGCCTGTTGCCTGCCTTGCGGCATACAATAAATACAGGGAAAAGTCAGCCGAAGCGGGAGCCAAGTTCATATTGATTTCCGCGCTTTCGTCCGGAATAATGATGTTCGGGCTTTCGTATCTGTACGGAGCTATGGGCACACTGTATTTCAGCGATTTGAGTACGCTGGTTTCGAGTAATCCGATGATCCTGTTCGGTTTTGTATTTTTCTTCGCAGGACTTGCGTTTAAGATATCGCTTGTACCCTTCCATCTATGGACAGCCGACGTGTACGAAGGCGCTCCGACGGGCGTAACGGCTTATCTTTCGGTGGTATCGAAAGGAGCGGCATGTTTTGTGCTTATGTTTACGCTCTATCATGTTTTCGGGAATATCGAAACCGTCTGGTATCAAATGCTATGGGCTTTGTCGGTGATAACGATTATCACAGGCAACCTGTTTGCAATCAGACAGAAGGACATAAAACGGTTTTTTGCTTTCTCCTCGATATCGCAGGCGGGCTATATCATGCTCGGCATAATGGGCGGTACGGATCAGGGAATAACGGCGACAGTGTATTATGTGCTTGTGTATCTGTTCTCGAACCTTGCCGCTTTCGGAGTAATCGCATCCGTGGAAAATCAGTCGGGACGTACCGATATTGCCGCGTACAACGGTCTGTACAAGTCGAATCCGAAGCTTGCCTTCATCATGATGCTCGCCGTATTTTCTCTGGCGGGAATCCCGCCTTTCGCAGGATTTGTAAGCAAGTTCTTCATATTTGCAGCCGCAGCAGCCAAAGGCGACTACCTGCTCGTGTTTATAGCTCTTGCAAACACTGTGGTTTCGCTGTACTACTATTTGCTGATTGTCAGGGCGATGTTTATCAATCAGGCAGACGGACAACCCGTAGCTACAATCCGCAGCGACAATTATAACAAAATCAGTCTTGTGCTGTGTACCGCAGCGATATTGCTGGTCGGAATAGCAAGCAATATCTACGGATATATCAGTGAACTGTAAATAATCTTCGATGACGCATTGTTTATGTTGGCTATAATGTTACATTATGTTGGCTATAGAGCGACGTATGCTGGCTATAAAGCGAACTCAATATGAGATGTAAAAGGAGAACTTCGTAACAGTTAAGAAATTGCTGTAATGGCAATGGGGCGAAGATGGCGGCTTTATCAAGTTATTTTTGTGACGAACAACTATTTTTAAGATTTTTCCGGCGCCTCAAAATATTTTTTTCATATATTTGCAAAATAAAAATACGGAAAAAGAATTGATAATGATTGAAATATTGAATAAATACCGGGAAAAGGCGCTGGAAAATATTTTATTGATTTCCATGCTGGCTGCATGTTATATTTCATGTACACACTCTGTTGATTTAAATACGGAAGACAGTCGGGAATGTACAGGATTGACAAGATTTTATAATGATACGGCAGTATGTATTCTGGAAAATAAAAAAGCCGGCGACTGGATATTTTCCACATACCGTAAAGACAGATTAAAAGGTTTGATATCAGTTTACAAGGATTCCATCATGTTTATTAATGACACATTTTTCCCGGCTGGAGATGCGGAACATCAGTCACTTGATTTTATAGATCCTGGTAAAATCGCCGTTAACGTTTCCAGAGTATCCGGCAATAAAACGCTTAGCTGTAAATATATATTCCATCTTAACAGCACGTCAAATGACTGGATGCTGGATTATGCTGAAAAAAAGGAATTTACAGCCGAACAATCTGTTTATCATTTTACAGACAGTTTACGGGCAAATATTTCAATGCGCAATTTTTCGGCAGAACAGATGTCTATGGATTTGTTTGCAAATGCGGGAAAAAATGTATTTCAGTACAGGTACAGAAGAAATAACTATCTGGACAGTATGGAGATTCAGGTAAACAACATGCGGCTGGCAAATGTGGCATCGTTCAAAAATATATTTACTGCCGATCATGCCGAAGAGATTTTGCAGGACTATCCGGTTAACAAAGCAAATGTCATATTTCTTAACAACATAGCCTATTATCTTGAACGGATGTCGATAACAATGCCTGCGATAGCTATTTTGGAAACGATAATCAGCGATTATCCCGACAGAACCGTCAGTTACCTGAATTTAAAAGACGCCTTGCTGAAAAGCGGGCTGAAAGTTAAAGCGGAAAAAATATACAGTCAATATGCCAGGATGAAAAAATAAATTTTGCTTTAAAACGGGTTTCCGGCTAAAAAATCCCGCGCCTTGGCAGGACAAGGGAGTTAAGAACTAAAAGTTAAATAGCGTTAACTAAACTGCCTTCGCCTTCAGGCGAAGGGTTTACTGTAGGCTAAAGTCGAAAAAAGCTTACGCCATCCCCAATTGTACATTATTGTGTAGAGAGCGTACAAAAAGTCCCTCACATCGTCATTGTGAATAACCGTTTAGTACCTAAACTGCAAGCGAAATGACGCTTAGGGATGCAAAATAAATAAGGTGTAACAGTTTCATAATACTGTGAACATAATGCGCATTGCGAAATTGCCCGTAGAGTATCAATATCAATAGAAAACCGTTTATCTCCCGTCACAAGCCTTTTAAGGCTTGCGCGCGATGGCAAATTGCAAAATATCCCCAAGCTCGGTGTAGTCCAAAAGTTGAATAAAAACATGTCTGATTATTTACCTTGCAGGGCTTGGTAAATATGATGTGTGCCGTTCATTGGACAACGTCATATGTTATTGATTATCGGGATTTCTGCCCTTAACTTGACGACATTGGTCTCCAGACTACGAGCTTGTGTTTGCTATTTCATGAGACATCCTGCCAGAAATGGTGGCATCAAGATAAGATGAGCCGAATGAATGGAGACTTTCAGTTTCGGTTCTGTGGGAGGTTTGAGGGTGAAAGTTCCCCTTACTTAAGCCCAATTATTATCATAGCCGTCAGTTTCAACCGCCGGATGTACTAGACGTTTTTGCGACAGTAATGTTTTGCGATATGTTTTTCATAAAACGTTATATATCAGGGATAAAATATTGCCAAATTTTGGGATTCTGAAGTTAAGAAAAAAATACAGAAAGCCATTGAAAATTATTCAAAAAGTATTATTTTAGAATTAAGAAAAAAAAATGATACAGAATGAACAGTTCAATGGCAGAAGCAAATGTAAGCATAATAGATGAATTACAAAAATTTTTAAGAAAAATCGTGAATAATCCAATATAAAAAGCGCAGTACTGTTCTTCTCCGACTGACTTTACGCACAATCGCGTATTGACTATGATGAATATAATTATGTTGATTATGAATACCTTAAAATGGAGTCTGAATATAGAATTGCAAAGTTCTTTTGAACACTTTGGAGGGGGAATAAGTTGCAGTAAACAGGCATTTTGTGAACAGCGGGCCAAACTGAAGCCGGAATTTTTTCATGCATGGAATAAGTTGTCCATATCAAGTTTTTACAAACATTACGGGAATAACGTAAAAAAATGGAAGGGAATGCCTATATGGGCGATTGACGGGAGTAGTGTACCCTTACCTGATAAAGAAGATTTGTGGGAAATTTATGGTGGGTCAGGCAATCAAACCGGAGAAAAAGTGAGTACTGCGGCTCGAATCTGTTGCGTACATGATGTATTGAATGAAACAGTCATCAAAGGTTTTTTACATTCCTGTTTTGTTTCGGAAGAAGAAGTT
>JAIRZR010000275.1 GCA_031267155.1 Prevotellaceae bacterium
TATTTGAGGCGGTTTCATCATTGAATTGCCGTCGACGCAGTTTACAGGAACAAATTTTCTGTCGATACCCGTTTGCTCCATATATACTTCCCGAACTCTTTTCTGCAGTTCGAAATCCGTTTCGTGAATATCTTCCTTGCCTTTCAGATAGTCTCTTTCGTGTCCTTCGCGCTGCGATTTTAATTTTTCGACGGTAAAGTCGAATGGTACATCCAGAAAAATATTGATATCCGGCTTGGGAATCCCGAAAAAGTCATATTCCAGATTGAAAATCCATTCGCGAAGCTCCTTCCTTTTTGTACTGTCCGGAACTTTTGCACACTGGAAAGCAATGTTGGAATACACATAACGGTCAAGTATAACCGCTTTGCCTTCGGCAAACCATGATTTCAGCTTCGATGCGGCATTATCCCTGTCGCCGGCATACAGCAAAGCTACCAGACGCGGATCTACCGTGTTTACGTCTCCAAACTCGCCGCGAAGAAAGGATGCTATCAGGTCTCCGTACACGGGAGCGTCGAAACGCGGGAAATGTAAAAACGTGCTTTTCACGTTCTCCGATTCAAAATATTTTTGCAACAGGTTCACCTGCGTGGTTTTGCCGGCGCCGTCCAAACCTTCCAGTACAATCAGCATGACTTATCCGTTTAAATTTTTCCAAATTAAATCCTTCAATTCCATTATTTTGCTTCCCGTTACCGACGAGATGAAAATGAACGGGATATGCGGGATATGCTTTTTTATTTCCTGCTCTATCCCGTCGCATAATTCTTCGTCGAGCATGTCGCTTTTGGATATTGCTAAAATCCGGCGTTTATCCAAAAGTTCGGGATTATATTTTTCGAGTTCGTTTATGAGGGTGCGGTATTCCCTGACAATGTCCCTGCTGTCGGCGGAAATCAGGAACAGAAGTATGGAATTGCGCTCTATGTGCCGCAAAAATCTTATCCCTAATCCTTTGCCCCTGTGGGCGCCCTCTATGATTCCGGGAATATCCGCCATAATGAACGAAAGATGTTCGCGATAGTTGACAATGCCGAGATTCGGTTCAAGCGTCGTAAACGCATAATCGGCGATTTTGGGCCTGGCTGCCGAAACGACGGATAACAGGGTGGATTTACCGGCATTCGGGAATCCCACCAGACCGACGTCGGCAAGCAGTTTCAGTTCCAGGACATGCCAGCCTTCAACGCCGTGTTCGCCGGGCTGGGAATATCGCGGCGTCCTGTTGGTCGCCGACTTGAAATTGGCATTACCCAGACCGCCTCTGCCACCCTGCAACAGAATTGTTTCCTCGCCGTCCTGCGTTATTTCGCACAGTATTTTGCCGTGCTCGTCCCTTGCGATTGTTCCCACGGGTACATCCAGAATTTCGTCTTTCCCGTTAGCTCCGTGACAAAGGCTTCCGCTGCCCGATTCCCCGTTTTCCGCATGTATGTGCTTCCGGTATTTAAGGTGTATCAGAGTCCAGTACTGACTGTTTCCTTTAAGTATTATATGCCCGCCGCGTCCCCCGTCCCCGCCGTCGGGCCCGCCTTTGGGAACAAATTTCTCTCTGTGTAAATGAGTTGAGCCGGAACCTCCGTCTCCCGAGCGAAAAAAAATCCTAACGTAATCTACAAAACTTGATGAAGCCAAAGTGTAATCTATTTGAATATTAACGGGTGCAAAATTACATGAAAATTTCACATCCTGTTTATTTCGCAATCCTATACCGCCGTAACCGTTACTTTCCGTCCCCTGTAGAAAACATTTTGCAGATTGTTCAATAGAGGTTTTGCCTGCTCGGACTTTATTTCGAAGTAAGTATCCTTTTTAGTAAGGTCTATTTTTCCAATTTTTACCTTGTTGCCTATTTCCGTCTTGTTGATAAGTTCGATAAGCACGTTTGGAAACAAGCCGTCTTTTTTACCGACGTTTATGTGCAGACGGGTAAAGCCTTTTTCCGCTTTTCTGCCTACTTTTTGAGTATCATTTTCGAATTTCTCCGACTTTCTGCCTTTTCTATCCCTTTTGCCTCTTTCTTCACCGTCGAATCTTGCAGCTTCCAAATCTTCAGCATCCTTGTAGTAGGTCAGGAATCTGTTAAATTCCAGTGACACGAATCTTCTGATAATTTCTTCCTTGTCCAGCCATTCGAGTTTTTTGAAGATAGCGGGCAGATAATTGTCGATTTCTTCATTATCAACATCTACATGTTCCATTCGATCAATAAGATTGAACAACTGTTTTTCGCAAATATCCTGACCTTTCGGGACATCTTTGTGTTCAAATTTTTTGTCGATATTTTTCTCGATTTGCTTGAGTTTGGACTTGTCTTTCAAGCCGGATATTACAACGGATATTCCTGTTTTGCCGGCGCGTCCCGTACGTCCGCTCCGGTGATTGTATGTCTCGATATCGTCGGGAATATTGAAGTTGATGATATGCGTAAGATCGCTGACGTCCAGGCCCCTTGCAGCAACGTCTGTAGCTACAAGCAGTTTGATGTGCCCGATACGGAATTTCTGCATTACGTAATCACGCTGCGCCTGCGACAAATCTCCGTGCAGAGCCTCGGCATTATAGCCGTCCTTTATGAGCTTTTCTGCAACTTCGCCGGTTTCGCGCTTTGTACGGCAAAATACAATGCCGTATATGTTGGGATTGTAATCGACGATTCTTTTCAGCGCCTTGTATTTATCCTTGCTGCTCACTGTGTAGCACAGGTGTTTAACGTTTGCCGCACTGGAATTGCGCGAGCCAACAACAATCTCCAGAGGAGCGTTCATGTAGTTTTCCGCTATGCTTGCCACCCTGTCGGGCATTGTCGCTGAAAATAAAAGCGTTCGACGCTCTTTCGGTACAACCTTCAGAATATCGTTCAGGCTGTCGATAAAGCCCATGTTCAACATTTCGTCGGCTTCGTCCAGCACAACATTTTTGACAGTGTTTAAATTGACTGCTTTCCTGTTGATCAGGTCCAGCATGCGTCCCGGAGTTGCAACGATAATCTGCACGCCTCTTTTCAGAGCGCGAATCTGATTATCAATATTCGAGCCGCCATATACGGGCAATATGTGCAAATCGGAAATATATTTGGAGAAACTGTTCAAATCGTCAGTTATCTGCAAACACAATTCTCTTGTGGGACAAAGTACTAATACTTGTACCCCTGCCGAATTTGAGATATCAATCATGCTGATCAATGGCAGTCCGAATGCGGCTGTTTTTCCTGTTCCTGTCTGTGCCAAAGCTATGATATCTCTATCGGATTCAAGCATGGCGGGGATAACTCTTTCCTGTACAGGCATGGGAGTTTCAAATCCCAAATCTTTAATAGCTTTCAGGATTTCGGGATTCAATCCCTTAATTTCAAAATTTATCATAATATAAAAACCAATCAAAGTGTGTTTCCTTTTGAGTATTGAAACACCACCTAATCAATACATAAAATGCAAACTCACCAATTAAAAAACGGCGCAAAGGTATATAAAATATTTAATATGCAAATAAAAATTGAAAACTGTGTGCGAATATTATTATGAGACGCCAGGAAAATCTTGAATGCATGTAAATGAAACCGAAACAGACTGCACCGGAAAACAATATGTTACGGATAAATTTGATGCAAGGATTATTTATGACAGGGATTATGACACTCCTGAGTGTCATAATCCCTAAAAACCTGTTTCTAACGCTCGAGACCCGGTTCCAGTCGAGAGAATTGCGTTTTAAATCCTGCCTTTGACTACGTCGAACTTGCGGTTCAGGCAGTTTTGTCTGCGCACAGATTTCGCAGGTCGATGACCTGCGGTTATGAAAATCCGGCTTTTCAAGCCGTTTCTCGGGATGGGAAACAGTCCCATATCATAATTTATGGGGTGCAAATTTTAAAAATGTCATATAAGTAATCCACAACAATTAATGTAACAAGATTTGGCATATTGTATATTTAGAGTATATTTTCACGATAATTGATACGATTTAATATGAGACATGTTGAATTAACAGAAACGGAAA
>JAIRZR010000227.1 GCA_031267155.1 Prevotellaceae bacterium
AAACTGGATGCCAGGATTGACAGGGTGGATGCTAAAATTGACAGGTTGGACGCCAAATTGAACGTCAGGATTGACAGGGTGCAAACGGATTTGAAAAAGGAAATATCTTCTGTTAAAAAAGATATTGTGGAGAGTTTGCACCTCGATGCTCGAGTTGACACTTTGTATCGTTTTTTAGAAAATGACAGACAATTATCAAAAAATAAAGTAACAGCAGGCTAAGCGCAAACGAAAAACAGTCAAAAGATTACCTGATGTATAAACGAATCTCACAATTTTAGCCCGCGCGCAATATAATATACATAATTAATTACAAAATAAATATGGCAGATATAGCAAAAAAGAGATTGATAGTTGATCTGGACGACACGATCACTGTTACAGTTAACGGAGATTATGTGAACAGCATCCCGGTTCAGACCACGATTGACATGCTGAAAAAGTATAAGAAAGAAGGGTTTGAAATTGTAATTTATTCCAGTCGCAACATGCGGACTTATGAAGCAAATGTAGGGAAGATAAACATCCATACTTTACCGAATATCATACAATGGCTGCACACTCATGATGTTCCTTTTGATGAAGTGATTGTAGGCAAGCCGTGGTGCGGATTCGAAGGTTTTTATATTGATGACAAATCCATTCGTCCTTCGGAGTTTCATTCAATGACTTATGAGGAAATTCAGGAATTGCTCGAAAAGGAAAAGAAATATATACAGTCGTTATGATTTTAATTACATCTGCAGCGTATGTAACTGCCGGGCTTGTTGCCGAACTGGGACAGCTTCCGCCCTGCATGCTTCCCGTTCAAAACCGGCGCCTATATTCTCATCAACTGTCATTAATCCCTGAAGGCGAAAAAATTGTATTGTCATTGCCTTCTGATTTTCAAATAGACATATATGACAGAAAGCAGCTGGACGACAGATCTGTGGATATTGTTTTTGTTCCCCGGGGCTTGAAATTGGGAGAGTCAATCGTCTATGTTTTAAATGTAACATCCTGTTACGATGAGCCGTTAAATATTCTTCATGGCGACACATTGCTGGCTGAATTACCGAAAATTCGGGACTGTTACTCTGTTGCAAAAGCGGAAGACGATTATGCATGGGCATATATCGAAGACGAAAAGCAGGAAAAGAATGTTTATGCCGGTTTTTTTTCGTTTTCATCCCAGTCTCTGTTAATAAGAAAGATAACCGAAAACAATTATGATTTCATGAAAGGAGTCGAAGACTATAATTCGGTGAAGAAACTGGAAAAAATCCCTGCCTTGCAGTGGTTCGATTTCGGACTGGCAAATTCCTACTACCGTTCAAAGTCAAGACTGACCACCCAGCGGGTATTTAATGATTTGCAAATCAACTATTATTCTGTAAGAAAAAGCAGCAGGGATTTCAGGAAAATATTAGCCGAAGCAAACTGGTTCCTGTCTATTCCCGCTAAACTGAAGCGCTTCACTCCTGCAATATGGGATTATGGAATGGACGGTGAACAGGGCTTCTACGAGATGGAATATTTTTATTTGAACTCTTTGGCAGAACTGTATGTTTTTGGGAAAAACCCCCTGTTTGTCTGGAAAAATATTTTCAGAGTATGTGCTGATTTCATATACAGTTTATCGCAGTTTTGTCCGGCAAATTCAGGGGAAATAGCTTTACAGAACATAAAACTGTTCGGAGAAAAAACCCGGGAACGGCTTTGCTGTTACAGTAACAGGAGAGGAATATCTTTAGAAAAAGCATGGATTGTCAATAATCATGAAGTTCCGTCGATATCGGAAATCGTATCGGAAACAAACCGGTATTTAAATATCCCGAAAGAAAATTTTGCACATATTATGCATGGCGACTTCTGTTTCAGTAATATTCTATATGATTTTAAGTCTCAATCCATTCGCACACTCGATCCGAGAGGTATAGATATTAATGGCAATCAGACCGTCTATGGGGATATCCGCTATGATGTGGCAAAATTAGCTCATTCCGTTTTGGGATTGTATGATTTTATTCTGGGAGGACATTTTCATTATAGCGAGACGGATGAATATAATGTTGAATTGCAGTTCTTTATTGGAGAAACCACTGTACAGATTCAGGAATATTTTAAAAACATGAAATTTGCCGGATATTCGCTGGAAGAATTATGTGTCTATCCAATACTTATTCATCTGTTTTTCTCCATGCTGCCATTGCATGACGATTCGCCATTGCGGCAAAAGGCGCTACTGGCTAACGCATTAAGACTTTATGTAGAATTTAAAAATCCGAATTTATGACAATTATAATCCCTATGGCAGGTCTCAGTTCCCGTTTCTTTGAAGCCGGATACATGGTACCCAAATATATGCTGTACATAATAGATAAAAGCCTGTTTAATATTGTACTCGGCAGTTTTAAAGCCTGTTTTGACGCCTGTAATTTTCTGTTCATTGCAAGAGATATGTTTGATACAAAAACTTTTATAAGTAATGAATGTAAATTATTGGGAATTAAGAATTTTTCGACTGTCATTTTGCCGTCTCCTACCCGCGGTCAGGCGGAAACAGTCATTAAAGGTCTTGAATTTGCCAAATTGTCTACCGATGAATCGATTTTGATTTTCAATATTGATACCTTCCGTCCGAATTATACAGTCCCGTCCGGAATTGATTTGTGGGATGGCTATCTGGAGGTTTTCAAGGGAAGCGGAACGAACTGGTCGTATGCAAAAACAGAAACTCCGGATTCCACTAAAGTAATAGAAACAGCGGAAAAGCGGGAAATATCCGACAACTGCTCGACAGGTCTTTACTTTTTTAAGAAAACGGAACTGTTTATTAATGCCTATAACAGTGAAATATGGGATATGGATAAAAAGTTGAAGGAACTGTATGTCGCCCCATTATACAATAAATTGATAAGGGACGGATTAAATATTCATATTCACGTTATTAATAGAGATGAAGTTGTCATTTGCGGAACTCCACAGGAATATGTGGATTATTTAATGGCTCAAGTCGCAGGGAAAATCAGGGGAACTTTGTAAACAGTTAAAAAAATATTATTATGACGAAAATAGTTATCACAAAAATACCGAACTGGAGTTATCATCAGTGGTTTTTGCTCGGGCTGTATATGCTTGAGGAAGAAAAGAAGATAAAACTCAGGTTCAAAGTAAATTTTCAGACACGAATGTCCTTAATTACTAACAACAAATACATTTTGTATTTAGTAAAAATGTGGCAATGGAAAGTCCAGAGCTGGAGAGCGCCTTTGGAAGGATATGCGCTTATCAACGGGCGGAAAAAATATTTTTGCATTGACAGATATGATGATCCGAATGTGTTCAGTTCCGTTCTATTGTCCAAAGTTGATATTTATTTCAAGATGCAATGCCCGGTATCATTTGATCCCGAAGGTTTTGATTTGACGGATGAAGTAAAATTAAAATGGATTGGCATCATATACAGGAAACGGAAATGTGCATTAAATTTTCAGGTGGAAAGCAAACCGTGCGACAATCTTTTTGAAAATCTTCACAAGATAAAACCCTTTATGATAGGACCGCGCAGGCTGACTTATGGCAATAGATACAAGCCTCTTAAAGCAGCATACAGGGAATATTTGAACAGTAGCCGCATTGAAAAGTCAAAGAAATTGATGGCATACTTCGGGTCTGATGAATCTCCAAAAGAGATGTCACCCCTGTATAATATAACAGACTGTAACGAAGGCGTTTTAAGGAAAATCACTCATCCGAATCTCAAACGTGGAATAGCAGTATCAATAATCCGGAAGATGGGAGACAGATATGACGGGAGATTAATCACGGAAAACGGCACAACATATCCGGAACTTATAATCCCTCTGCCGAAATTCTGCGATCATATTGCCCAGTTCGAGTATAACCTGAATATATCGGGACATATTTTGAGCATTCCCAACCGTTTTGTCGAAAGTTTTATGGCAGGAACAGCGATATTAACCGACAAACTGCATGTGAAATGGTACCAGCCATTCGGCGAAGAAGTACGTGAAACGGTTGAGATGGGCTATTATCCCAATGAAAAAGTTGACTGGAAAAAGTTTGAAAAAGACCTTTCTGACTTGCCGAAAGTAAACAGGGAAAAAATCCTGGAATCTTTTCATGACAAATGGAGCCCCGGAGCTGCTGCAAAATATATTTTGACAACGCTTGGAGCGGAGTTTTGATTTTTGACTGTTACGGAGAAAATTATGCTAAGTATCATCATTTGCACATACAATCGGGACAAATATCTCTACAATGCTCTGAAAAGCGTTGCAGAAAACGACTTCCCGCATGAGAAATATGAAATCATCCTGGTCAACAATAACAGTACCGACAGTACCGAAGCGGAATGTCAGCGTTTTCGGGCAGATTTTCCATTCATTGATTTCCGGTATTTTGTTGAAACCTCACAGGGATTGTCTCATGCCCGGAATCGGGGAATAAGAGAGGCAAAAGGATTTTTTTTAGCTTTTCTTGATGACGATTCGTTCGTAAAAAAAGATTATCTGGAAAAGTTGGAGAAAAACCTGAAACAGTATCCCGGCATACTGGCTTTTGGAGGAAAAATAACGCCGCGGTTTGAATCGGGGAAAGCGCCTGCGTGGCTGTCAAAATGGACATATTCATTAGTTTCCGCTATAGACATGGGAGACAAGTCAGTACTGTTTAAAAGTGGCAAATTTCCTATTGGCGCAAATATGGGGATTTCTAAAAACAGCCTTAGCGCCACAGGTTTTTTTAATCCTCAATTGGGACGTAGTCAAAAGAATCTTTTAGCCGGAGAAGAAAAAGACTTTTTTTACCGCTTGAAAAAACAGGAAGGCGATATTCGCTATTTTCCCGACATCGAAGTGGAACACATGATTCCTGAAAGCAGAACAACGAAAGCGTATATTAAACGTATGGGACTTGGAATAGGACAGAGTGAAAAGTTGCGCACGTCTTCTTTATCCGGGAAAAGCTATTTCAAACGGCTGTGTTTGGAATTGGTCAAATGGGGGGGGTCAATTGTCTTATGCCTTGGTTTTATCCTGAAATTGCAGCCTTCAAAAGGGATGATTCTGCTGGTGTTTCGCTGGCATGTTACGAGAGGCTTGCTGTCGTCTTAAGTGGGCTGTCAAAAAATCCTTTATTGCTCCAAAAGATATTCGTTCAAAGTTTTCCTGAAGCATGAATAGCCCGAAGAGTGGGGTGTTAAATCCAGGTATAAAATTATGATATGAAGACTGTTTCCCATCCCGGGAAACGGCTTGAAAAGCCATATACCAAGGTGTAAGACAGTCTCTCACATTACCATCTTCTAAACATTCCCAGATTTTATCTCTGTTGATGGATTAGACATATTTTCTTTATCCGTCAGTTGAAGCTGGCGGCAATGCAATGCAAAACAAAATGCCATGACGAAAAATCGTCATGGCATTGTCGTTAATTCGTCCTGATTTCTGCTATTATCTTACCGTACGGTTTTGTCCGTCCTTGAACAGCAATAATTCGAGAGTGTGAAATCCTCTTACATCTTCACCGCCGATAGCATCAATAAAGTCGTCAACGGTTTTCAGATTACTGTCCTGCAGTATGGTCGCAATCTCTTCCTGCGAAAGGGGCCAGCTGTCCATTGAAGGGTCAAGTCCCAATATGTCTTCGCTTGCCGGACCAAACAGTACTGCTTCACTCTGTTCCCATGGAATGCGTGTTGCTCTCCATGCATTACATGCAGCGTTCAGCTTTGACTGGTCGCCCGGAGACTGTCTTAAAGCTTCTACAGCATTGTACAAAACCCAGGCTTTGTCTCTCAAATCCCTGTATGTAGGTATAACTACTGTATCCGCATAAACTCTAAGTACCTCCGTATAATCAAGACTGGAATTTTTTGCAATGTTAAGCAATCTTCCATCTATAATTTCCGCCAAATCTGCGCATGCGTCCATAGCGGCGTCCACTCTGGTACCGGTAAGATTGTTGCGGAATGGAGCGGTCATGCTTTGAATAGAGTTGTATGCATTGTCAATAGCGGCATTTACTTCAGCATCCAGTTCGGGATTAATGTATTTTATGCGGGCTGAAATACTGTTCGGGCTGATTGCACCGCTGATATTTGTTCCCCGCCGTCCACAGTATCCGTTTTTGATGCTGACAATATTGTCGGAATAGTCGGTAATTGAATTCCAGCTATACCATGATTCCACTGCATATACGGCGTTTTCCATCTGGCCGGCTTTGGCAAATCCGTTGGGTTCCCCGATTTTTGCCGCGCCAACTTCAGTGGAAATATTGACAAATCCGTCTATCAGGATGGTTTCAATGGCGTCTTCCTGACTTTGAAAAACAGTATTTCCGGATTCTCCCGCCGTTTTCAGGAAACGGGCATATCCGTCAGCGCCGCCTATTCTGGCTGTAGTAAAGAAAGCGTCTCCTCCGATTCTCGCCAAATCTTCGGCGGGAACACCGTCCTTTCCATTCCATGCAGCCCATAGCATTATACAGTCGTCAAGCAACTCGGAAGCTGTAGCTGCAGCATAATTAATCCATTCGGTATTCATCGACAAATCTTCGATTTTTTCCGTCGCGGTCCGATTGTCTTCGGGTGGAGTCTGATCGTCATTGTCGTCGTCTCCACATGCTGCAAAACCTGTTATCAGTGCAGCCATCAATAAAAGTGTACTAAACCTTTTCATCATTGCATTATTTTTAATTTAATCATTACTTATAATATATTATCTTGTTAAAAACCAGCCGGTGTAAGCCAGTGTTACGCTCAGGGTATTTTCGCTGTTATACTTTCTTCCGTTGATTCTCCGGTGCGCGTAATCGGCTTTGAGAACCACCGCAGGCGTCAGGAAATAATTTATCCCGAAAATAAGCAAATCCCTTTTATACTTGGGAAGCGTCTGCGCTCCCGTCTCTATTTTTTCGCCCGTATTGTAATACTCGTAGCGGACAAAGGGGAAGAGCCTGCTTTTGAAGTCAAAAAACGAGAACACATTGTATCCCGCTTCGCCCGAATACGTCAAAGCCGCCTTGCCAAAGGGAGTTATCGAGTATCCGGTTCCCCTGAAATATCTCCTGTTTACATCAAATATTGCTTTCGAGTCGGAAACATTGCCGGCAACGATATTGGCTCTGGCAATTATATTGGCGCTTCGATACTGTGCATCAGCCGAAACAATGCTCACATCGCCGTTCAGTCCTGCCATATTCTGCGGTTTCGACGAATTTTTCGCTGTCCTGTTATAGTATCCCGACGCGCTGATTCTAAGGTTTTTCAGCGGAGAATATTCCACCCGTCCCGCGAGAGCCGGGCTTGTCATTGTCGACTTTTCGAAAATCTTCTGCCGTCCGCTTCCCACCCAGTGTTCGGAAGAAAAACCGTTGGGATCGAGACCGTTTACAAGCATTATTTCATATTTGAACCTGCTGAAATATCCAAGTATGGAAATTCCCGTCTCGTGCCATGTGCTTGGCAGGAGGGCTAACTCTCCCTCGGGGCGCACAGTTCCAAGATACTGTGTCGGTTCGTGGTGCGAGTTCGTTATCCCGACGGGGACAATCATGTGCCCTATGCGGACATTGAATGCATTGGCAAACCGTTTTGTAAGATGCAGCTGCTCAAGCGCCACTTCTCCGCCCTGTTCTATTTCGGTCTCATACTCTCCGCCTTCCTTTTCGTGTTCGATTTCCATGGTCGAGCCTGCGCCGCCGTATTCAAATTCTATTTCGGCGCCGAAAACGATGTCGTTTCTGAACTTGTAATCAAGGGCAAACACTGCGCGCGGCAGCGATATTTCTGCACGCCTGTCCTTTACCGCTCCTTTCGGGTTGGTATATCTGTTTACATCATAATCCATGTGCTGAAAAAGCACTTCGCCGTATCCTCCAAACCTGTATTTGTTGAAATTCCATTCGTATGGAGTACTGGAAGTGTCCGCCGTATCCCTTCGTACCTGCGATATTGCGAAACTGCAATTTGTCAATAATAATAACGTTGTCAATAAAATACGATAATCCATGTTGAAATATTTAAGCCGCAAAAGTACCGCTGTCCCAAAGTCCCTGCAATCGCTATTTATAATGATTTCATGAACGAAATATACCTAATATTAAGTACCGGCAGGTCTGCCGGCAGACTTTAACCGGTGTTTATCCGCCTGATATTCAAAATACTTATTATATAATTCGGTTTATATAAAGCAATATACATGGTTGCAATCGTTAACTTCACGGTGTTCAATGATGAAAAATCCAAAGACACTGTGATAGACTTGATACAGCTGGTGGATGTAAAGACAGAACAGTGTTTTTCGGATAAATTGAATTTTGTGACAGTTGACCTGACAAAATTTGACAAAAAGGAATCCGAGCTGAAAACCTTACAGGACTGTTGGCTGTATACTCTGAAACATGCGGAGACATTAAAAGAGCGTCCGGAAGAGATAAAGGATGAACTGTTTATCAATTTATACGACAGTATATTACTGACAAAGCAGTTAACACAGGAAGAAATAGAAACATATAATAAAAGTGTTATGAAACTGAAAAAATTGAGCCTCTTTACAGATTATGCCAGGATGGAAGGTAAGATGGAAGGTATCGAAATCGGCAGAAAAGAAGGCATGGAAATTGCATTGGCTCAAGTCGCGATCAATGCAGCCGGCGCAGGCATGTCGGCAGAAAACATTTCCAATGTAACGGGGCTTTCCGTAGAACAGATATATAAGATCTTATCGAATAAAGAATAACAGACTCCGGGTACGGGCGACCGCAGGATTAGAGCGACCCCGCTCGGCGCAGTTTTCAGACATCTCCAGACTGTGCCGGGCGCGGGATTTTTTGTCGTACGCCACCCGTGTTCAAATGAAATTCGGTTTATATAAAAAAACAATTACCTTTGTGCCGAAAAAAGCACATTATCTAAGAAAGCGCTAACGTTTATAATAAATAATTATCAGTTAATTGTCAATGCAAGCTCAATTTTCGCAGGACTGGAGCGGACCAGTCGCACACGCCGGGCGCTACCGGATACTGGATTCATTAAGAGGCATAGCTCTGCTGGGCATCTGCCTTGCCAATTTCCCCGAATTTGCACTGTACACCTTTCAGAAAAAGGAAGTTGTCGAAGCCATGTCCACGGCGGGCATCGACCGCGTAATAAAATATTTGCAGTACATATTCATCGACGGCAAATTCTACACCATGTTTTCCATACTGTTCGGCACAGGCTTTTCGATCATCATATCCAAATCGCTGGAGAAAGGCAGCAGTCTCGCGCTGTTTTACCGCCGGATGGCAATTCTCGTGATAATTGGCGTCCTGCACCTGATGTTCATCTGGAGCGGCGACATACTTCTGCTGTACGCATTGCTCGGCATGTTGCTGCCGCTGTTCAGGAACGTGTCCGACAGGAAACTGCTGACGCTCTCCGTCCTGCTCATACTTTTTCCCATCGTAATGGACACGGTCAAAGCCGTCTCCGGCAACCGCTTCGACCTGTCGGCTCCCGTCGTGAGAGCCACGCAGCATTTCAACAGCCTCAGCGGAATCACGGACGACAACTTTGGAGTATGGCTGCTGGAGGGCAAAAGCTATGCCGACGTCCTGAAATTCCTGGTATCCGGAGCTTTCATCCGCATGCAGGAGTTTATCGAAGGCAACCGGGTCTTCAAAGTATTCGGGCTGTTCCTGCTCGGGCTGTACATCGGCAGAAACAGGATATACGCCCGTCTTGAAGAAAACAAAGCCCTGCTGAAAAAAGTCAGCCTGTACGGTTTTGCCGCCGGTCTTCCCCTGTCCGCCGTGTATGCATGGAACGCGCTGAACGCTCATCCGCTTGGACCAGTCGGACATTCCGTCATATACGCGGCAAGCGTAGTCCCCTTAAGCATCGCGTACATGTCGGCAATCAGTCTCCGCAGCATGGCGAAGAAAAGGCATGCAGTCCTCGACATGCTTGCCGCGCCGGGCAGGATGGTGCTGACAAACTACATCGGACAGTCGGTTTTCGGGATCATCATCTTCTACGGAATCGGACTGGGATTTGGCGCGACAACGGGACTGGTTTACGTGGAACTGACAGCGGCGGGAGTATTTTTTCTGCAGATGCTCTACAGTCGCCTGTGGCTGCGCTACATGCAGTTCGGACCGCTCGAGTGGATATGGCGCATGCTCGCCTACAGAAAGAGATTAAGAATTATGAACAGTAAATTGAATTAATTATAAGTAATGGAAGAAATAATAGTAAACACATTTTTTGAAGGAGAGAGACCCCTGTACGCAGTAAGGGATACGCGTCTCGAAAACGTAAAATTCTATCCCGGGGAATCTCCCGTCAAGGAGAGCCGCAACATCGTTGCCCACAAGTGCGAATTTATGAGCAAATACCCGTTCTGGCACAACGATGGACTGCTGATAGACGACTGTCTGTTCACCGTTTACAGCCGTGCGGCGATATGGTATTCGAAAAACGTCCGCATGACGAACACGCTTGTCGAAGCGCCGAAGATGTTCAGGAAAATCAGCCGTCTGGATCTCTCGAATGTACGGCTGACCTCCGCCGCGGAATGTTGCTGGTACTGTCGCGACATCAAAATGAAGGACGTCGAAGTGAAGGGCGGCGACTACATATTCATGAACTCGTGCAATATCGAACTCGACGGGCTCAGACTGCAGGGAAACTACTCGTTTCAGGATGCAAAAAACATAGTGATACGCAACTCATACCTTGATTCGAAGGACGCATTCTGGGAGACGGAAAACGTTACGGTTTACGATTCCGTCATCACCGGCGAATATCTCGGATGGCATTCCCGGAATCTCAGCCTGATCAACTGCAAAATATCAGGTACACAGCCGCTCTGCTATGCCGCCGGTCTCAAAATGACCAACTGCGAAATGGACGAAAGCGCCGATCTGTGCTTTGAATACAGCGATCTGATCGCCGACATAAACAGCCATGTTACAAGCATAAAGAACCCCGACAGCGGACATATCCTTGCCCGTTCCATCGGTGAAATCATAATTGACAAAAACAGCCGGTATCCCGGACAGTGCGAAATAGAAACAGAATGGTTATGAAATACAATTTTGACGAGACAGTTCCCCGGCGGGGAAGCAACTCCCTCAAATGGGACTCGACAGACCCCGGCATACTGCCGATGTGGGTAGCCGACATGGATTTCCGGACAGCCCCGCAAATCATCAGCGCCCTGGAAAAGAGAGTGCAGCACGGCGTCTTCGGGTACGCCCGCGTTCCCGACGAATATTACGAAGTCATTGAACAGTGGTGCGATGAGAGGCACGAATACGACGCTCCAAAAGAACATATACTCTTCACCACCGGCGTAGTACCCGCGCTGTCCGCCACAATCAAAGCCCTGACAGCGCCGGGCGACAGAGTGATAGTACAGACGCCGGTGTATAACTGCTTCTTCTCGTCAATCCGCAACAACGGATGCGAAACGGTATCAAACCCTCTGATATACAAAGACGGAAAATATACCATTGACTTTGAAGACCTGGAGTCGAAAGCCTCCGACCCGCGGGCAAAACTGCTGCTGCTGTGCAATCCCCACAATCCGGCAGGCAGAGTGTGGACGCTCAAGGAACTGGACAAAATCAATGAAATCTGTCATCAATACAGGCTAATCATCGTTTCCGACGAAATTCACTGCGATCTGGTCTATCCCCTTAATATGCACCATCCGATTTTAGGCGTCGCCGAAAAATATCTCTACAACAGGGTCGCCCTCATCTCTCCAAGCAAGACATTCAACCTTGCCGGAATACAGGTCGCCAACATCATATCCGCCAACGGGGAAATAAAGGACAGGATCGACCGTGCGCTGAACATAAACGAAGTATGCGAAATCAGCGCCTTTGCAGTCGAAGCCCAGATAGCCGCATACCGATACGGTGGAGAATGGCTCGACGAACTGACAGTGTATCTTTACGACAACTACCTTTATTTGAAAGACTGTCTTGCCGAATATCTTCCGCAGCTCACGGTACTGCCGCTCGAAGCCACATATCTGGTATGGGTGGACTGCTCGAAACTCGGACTGTCCTCGGAGAAAATTGCCGGCATCCTTCTCCGCGAAGGACAGCTGCGGATAAACGCCGGAACGATGTACGGGAAAGAAGGCGAAGGCTTTATCCGGTTCAACATAGCATGTCCGAGACAAACGCTCGCCGACGGACTGCAACGCTTCATACGTGTTTTCGGAAAAAAATGAGCCGCCACAGCGAAC
>JAIRZR010000430.1 GCA_031267155.1 Prevotellaceae bacterium
AATTCCAGTTCCTTTATCTTTCCCTTTACTAATCGTACCGACTATAATCGTATCGACTATAAGTGAACGCAAAGAAAGTATAAATATTTTATATAAACTAATTATGAACATTTACTTAAAGGTCTAAAATCCGCTAAAGAATTTCAAGGAAATTTTACGTACAGCTAAAAATAATAGATGAACAAGAGCAGGGAAAGATAGTCTTTCAATTCCTGTTTCAATTTTTTGCATACAATACCCATCTGGGTTTCAATAGTATTGATGGAGATGTTCATTTCCTGCGCAATCTCTTTCTGCTTCTTCCCCTCCAGCTTGCATTTTACAAATATCTCCCTGCATTTCGGGGAAAGTGAATTAATGGCCTTTACGATCAAGTCTTCGACGCTCGTTTCGGACAACAGGGCCTCGGGATCGAACGCTTCCAATGAATCGAATTTCATCTGCATGTCTCGGCGAAACGTTTCCTGCAGAACGTCCTCTGCCTCGCGAACAACGGTTTGATGACGGAGGAAGTCAAGGCACCGGCTCCTGATACGCACAAAAAGAAACGACAGCAGATGGGACTTCTTATAGAGAACCCCTTTCCGCGTTTCCCAGATCTCGGCAAAAGCATCCTGCACAATGTTCTCCGCATCTTCTACAGACACAATGTATTCACGGACAAAACGAATCATCCCCGAATAATGAGACAGGTAGATCTGCTCGAAATTGTCCCTGAAAAGCTGTTCCGTATTTACTGTATCGTCAGGTATCGTATTCGAATCTTATGCATTCTTCATCATATGAGCATACAAACTTATGTGAAAAATTTAAGTTCTCCATACACATGCTACAAAAAAAAGTACAAATATTTAATTCTAAATGGATTAAATGACACATCCATATCATAGACGTCATCTACCTCTATTTTCTTAATATAACGCACAATGCACATGATGAATACGGCTGCCCGGAAGACTAAAAAATCCGAAAAAGAACATGCTGACAGGCATATTGGGTTCGCTGTTCATTTGCACGATATTGTACGTACTGTTTTCCCTTGTTTTGACGAGTGTAACCGGTTACGTCATTTTTCTGGTATCCGGTTTTATAATAAGGTTGTAGAAAAAACACTGCATCTTAAAAAAATACGCTAAAATTGTCGGATAAAACAATATATTCCATATTTTTGCTCCCCGTGAAGTTTCTGATACGGATTACGGACTGAATCGAAGGAGAAATATATGGATAAACTAATCATTGAAAAACTGAAAACCGGAGAGGAAAAGGCGTTCAAATACATTTACGACCGACACTATGTGCTGCTTTGCCGTTTTGCGAACCAGATTCTGAATGACGCCTCCCTGTCCGAGGAAATTGTAGACGATGCGATCTTTTATCTATGGGAGCATCGTGCCGATATTGAGATAACCTACTCTATCCGCGCTTATCTGATGCGTGCGGTGCGCAACCGTTGCTTGAACGAATTAAAGTCGCCGAACCGTCGGGAAGAACTCCGTCTCTCTTCGTTCGCACTTCCTGAGAATATGGAATTTCCGGATACGATCTTTGTGTCCGATGAGCATCCGTTAGGTTCATTGCTGGAGCAGGAACTGGAAAACGAAATCGCCAAATGTATCGGAACGCTCCCGGATGAATGTCGCACGGTATTTGAGAAAAGTCGTTTTGAAGAAAAAAAATATGACGAAATCGCAACCGAATTAAACATTTCGGTGAATACGGTCAAATATCATATAAAGAACGCATTATTATTTTTGCGACAGCATCTGGGAGACTATCTGAAATTTTTTGTCCTCTATTTCCTGTTATCCGAATTATGAAAAAAATCAATTTTTGACTACCCTTTGTCTTTCCTTTTTTGTCTTACCTGTAAATTCATCCGATATTATGCATATAGAAGAACATCATAACGATATTGATATACTAATCACGTTCTGCTTATCCGGCAAACCGGATAAAGAATCCCTTGCCGCTCTGAAAAGCTGGAGCATGGGATCGGATGCCAACCGCGCTTACGTAAGAAATCAGCTGGAAATATGGTTTTCTTCCGGCGTATCGGGTGACGCAACAACTTTTAATAAAGACAAAGCTTTTGACCTGTTTAAGCAGCGGATTGCCAAGCACGAGGCACAAAGCCATAACACCCGCCGTTTCCCGTGGAAGATCGTTTACCGTATTGCCGTTGTCGCCTTGATTCTGTTGCTGCCATTGGCTACTTACCGGCAAGGGCAGGAAACGGTAAAGCAAACTTTTGCAGACATGGTCGTAGAAGTTCCGATGGGAGCGCGCACCAAACTTTATTTACCCGACGGCACACTGGTATGGCTGAATGCAGGTTCAAAGATAACTTATTCGCAAGGTTTCGGTGTGGATGACAGAATACTGACACTCGAAGGGGAGGGTTATTTCGAGGTAACCAGAAATGAAAAAAATCCTTTCGAGGTTAAGACAAAAGATATAGACCTTACGGTATTAGGGACTAAATTCAATTTCAAAAACTACCCGGACGATGAAGAAGTAACGGTGAGCCTGATGGACGGGAAAGTTGCTTTACGGAAGACCTCATCAAAACTTTTCCTGGAACCTGACGAGAAAATGGTATTAAATAAATCGACCGGCAAGATGACAAAATCGAAAACGAAAGTAGAATATGCAAACGCATGGGCTAACGACGAACTGTTTTTTGATGAAGAATTAATGGAAGACATTGCCAAACAGTTAATGCGATGTTATGACGAAAAAATAGAAGTGGCAGATTCTTTACGGCACAAACGCTTTTACGGAAGTTTCAAGATCGTGGGAAATTCGATCGGCGAAGTACTCGGCATAATAGCCTCCACGAACAGAATGAAATACCGGCACGAAAATGGAAAATACATTCTGTATTAATTATAATCTATTGTTAAACTTTAAAATGATAATCCTATGAAAGAAAGAAATCCCGGCTAACCAACGGCTAAAAAGGAAAAGGTACTTGATGAAAAAAAACGGAGGATGCACCTACACCCTACCGTTTTAAAGCGTCAAGTTACCTTGACTGAAACAAACAATTTTAAACCCAAATGAAAGTGCAAATATAACAAATCTTTTAATTACACAAGTACTTTTTTACTAATTTAATTAAAACCAAGCAAATTATGAGACAATTCAATAAGGCTATATTAATAGCCGTGGCAGCGCTGTGCCTTAACCTGTCGCTCTCGGCACAGGATATATCGCTGAACATAAGCAATATTACCGTGAAAGAGGCGATGGAACAACTGAAAAAAACGTCCGGGTATTCATTTGTCTTTTCTTCCGTAGACGTCAACACGAAAAAACGTGTCTCAATATCCGTCGAAAACGCTACAATAGAAACGGTCGTGAATCTGATTCTGAAAGGACAGGACGGATTGAGTTATGAAATAAGAGACAAAAAGAT
>JAIRZR010000229.1 GCA_031267155.1 Prevotellaceae bacterium
TTCGAAAATCTCTTTATCTTCAGAACTCACTCCGACGGTCTTTAACTCTCGAAATTTACTTCCGCTTTGATCTACGACTGCTATGCCAGTCGTGCCTGACCGATTCTTCTTTTTGCGTACAAACATATCCGCACAATTACTCCATTTTTGGCTTGCGTCACCCATTTCGGTGACGTAAATTATATAATTTATTGATAGTCAATGTTTATATCTTGAAGTCGGGAGAAGGTGGCGAAGTCAGGAGCAATTTCAGCAGGCGGAACGTATGAGTCGCCTCTGCGCTTCTGGCTTGGATTTAACCTTGCCTGCACGGGTATAAATTACTCGGATATCAACCCCATAACCCTGTCCAACGGCTATCCGGCCTCGCAGAAACAGTCGAAATTGGGCGGCGCTTTTACTCTCAATCTCAAGGGCGGATATGTTTTTGTGTTTGGCGACAAACGGAAGAAGGCGATAAGCCTGAATGTGAACGCACAGAATATGCTCGGGAACAGGGGAGTTTTAGGCGCATACAGTCCGTTTGGAATGGAAGACAGCGAACTCCGGTATGCTTATATCTATGGGAGAACGGTGTATCTGATGCTGAGATTTTTATTCTGAAAACTGCTCAAAATACAGTTAAAGGGGGCGTCAAAAATATACTATATGCTGTGCGCAGTATAGATTTGTATATAGAGGATGTCTTAAAAGGGTCGGGATAAATGCTGGTCGATTCCATTGCTGCATCGGTAACTTTTTCGCATCCCCTTCAGTTGCCACAACCGACGGGTCTTTTTCATTCCCGCAAGCCGTTAGGCAAGCGAGCGTCACGCCCGTCAATACCGATAAAAAAATCTTTCGGTTCATTGCATATTGTTTAAGGGAATAAAAATCCAGTCATGCAGACCGTCGGGATAAATTCTCAATAACCGGAATCCGTAAGGGCGTTTATCGAAATTGACGCTTGTTGTTTCTCCGTTCAGGACAGTGATTTTCCCGTATCTGCGGTTCACGGTCCTGTGTAAATGACCGGACAGCCAGATGACTGCGCCGTTCTGTTCAAGCTGTTCAAGCAGTTTGTTCCGTTCAGTTACGGAAATGTTATTGTAGTCGTCTTTTTCATCTATATCCGTAACGAACGGGGGGATATGAGTAACTAAAATTACGGGCATGCCGTTTTTCTTCGCCTTCTGCAAGGCTTCGCTTAACTGTCTGTCATTACGTTCGGTTTCTTCGGCAGGAGCATCCCGCCACAGCTGGGAGTTTGCAGAAACAATCATCCGTCCCTTACATTCCACTGCCTTAAAATCGTCTCCGAAAAGACGGCGGTAGCGCTCAAGTCTTTCCGGCGTTACGGGTTCGGGAATGTCGTGATTGCCCGGCGTCAGGATAACGGGAGGCTTCAGCCTGTCTATCTGCCGGCGGACAGTAGCAACTGCATGTCCGTCATTTATATCGTGAACCATGTCGCCTGCTATGACAACCATGTCGGGCGACAGTTCGTTGACCTGCCTTATTGCCTGTTCAAAACGCGCGGAATCGGCAGCAAAGCCGCCAAATCCCAACTGCGGATCGCACAGGTGGACAACAGTAAGGGGCTTTTGTCCTGACTGTTGACATGCAGACATGTTTAACAGGACAATAAATATTGCAATATACTTTTTCATACCGTTTTACTTTATGTTGCTATCGCCAAAATGTTCCGGCTGAAGATATGATATCGAAGTAATCTGTTCGCCCGGATTCTTCTTCGACAGCGCTACTTCATTCAAAAAAGACTTCATCATATTGGGATGGGAAAATATCCGGTGGAAACCAAAATCCATCTTCGGGCTGATAAATACTCCCAGTGATTTTTTATCAATCTTTTGTTTGCCGACATCTTTTTTCTTCATGATACCTTTTTTTAATTAAATTCCGGCGCAAAGATAACGCATATTTATTAGATAAACCGAATTTCATTTGAACAATCCGATAAAACCCGTTTTCTACTTCGGAAGCACTAAATCCTCCCCTGGAATATTGTCGCTGTTGAAACTGAATGATACTGATTAGTTATATATTACAACTGGATACGATGGACTGTTTTGTTCATTAGTCCCCCATTAAAGGATTTAATGCAAAAAGCATATAACATTGCCGGAATCAATAATCTGTTTCATATTAGTCGTTTGCGATGTTGTTATATGAAAGAAATGATTTCTTTATTACAGGGCACAGCTCATTCTCCTTCCCGGTGCACGATGTTGAACCTGCGCGCGCACGGCAAAAACAGTACCCATTGCCAATTAAATTATTTCAATTACTTTTGCCGCGTCAATAGTGATATTTGAACTGTTTTATCTGATATAATAAATGAGGAATAAGATTTTGCTTATATGTGTTTTATGTTTGCTTTTCACACGATTGCAGGCGCAGAATGAATGGACTGTTACCGGTCGCGTGCTGGAGGAATCTTCCGGCGAGGCAATGCAGCTGGTGAATGTTTTACTGTATTCAGGCGATTCAACCCTGATTGCCAGCGCGTCGACCAGCGTCGACGGAATATTTTCGTTCAGGACAAACCGCTCCGGAGACTGTTTCATAAGCGTAAGCTGCATGGGCTATCTGCAGCAGCAATTCGATTTAAGTCTGACCGACAGGAACAGGAATGTTATCCATACCGATATCCTGCTTCAATCCGAAGACACGGAACTGCAGGAAATTGAAATCGTTGCGCGCCGGAGACAGACGGTCTATAAACTTGACCGGAAAGTCATCGAAGCATCGGGATACATTTCGGCTTCGGGAGGCACAGCCATCGACATTCTCGAACAGACGCCATCGGTCAGGGTGGACGCAAACGGAGAACTCACATTCCGCGGCAGTTCGGGATTCAAGGTGTATATCGACGGAAAGCCCGCCACGGTGGACGGCAGCGCAGCGCTGGAGCAGATTCCATCCGGACAGATAGAAAACATCGAGATAATAAGTACCCCATCGGCAAAAAACGAAGCCGACGGCATCGCGGGCATCATCAACGTGAATACCAGAAAGCAGACCGGCGACGGCTGGAGCGGAATGATAAACATGATGGGAAGCACAGTCGAATCGCGCAGCATAGACTTTCTTACCTCATACAAAAACAGTAAAATCCGCTGGCAAACATCGGGCGAGGCGTCGCGCAGGTATTTAGTCAGCGATTTTGACCAGCTGAAGCATGTCGATATGGACGATACCCTGACCGAAACGCACGCCACGGGAGAAAGAAAAAGTTTCGTAGACCTGTACTCCATCCGTAGCGGACTGGACTGGTACAGAGAGAAAACCACATGGTCGGCTGCGCTGGAATCGCGATACCGCATACGCAACAGGGGCGGGCGCCTTCATTACGACGACACATATCTGTCGAACATAACAGGCGAAGAAACAGGCGTTTCCTATGATGGACACGACTACGTCAGGCTGCACGACATGATGTTCAGGGGCGATGCAGGTTTCGAACACCGGTTCTCGGACGGGGGACATAAACTGACAGGCTCGTTTTTCGCTTTCTACGAACACGATGCAATGGAATTTTTCTATACCGACCTGTTCGACATGTCCGGAAACAGGGCGCAGGGACACAGGGCGTGGGAATACGAGTACCGCTTTACCGCACAGGGAAATCTTGACTATGTCCTCCCGTTAAAAAACAAAACGGGCAAATTCGAAGCCGGATACTATTTCTTCACGTACACCGAGGACGGCGATTACAAAATTGACTTTTACAATCCCGCATCCGGAGCTTTCGAAAGACGGGACGATCTGTACAATCAGTATGTGTTTCTCAGGGATATACATGCGCTGTACGCCATGCTGTCAAATACTCATTCCAAATTCAGCTACCAGCTCGGTCTGAGAGGGGAGTTTATCCATCGCAAACTGGAAAACAGCGAGGCATGGGCGCGCCACACCTGGGACAAGTTCGACCTGTTCCCCTCGGCGCACCTCTCATATTCCTTCGACGAAAACCGCCGCCTCAATCTTGGCTATTCGCGCCGGATCACCCAGCCCCAGCTGTTTTACATGGAACCGTATGTTGTATATGTCGATCATTATACTGCGCAAAGCGGCAATCCCCAAATCCGTCCGGAATATACCAATTCAATCGAACTGACATACAGCAGAACGTTCGGCGAACATTCCGCTTCGGCGAGCCTCTTCCACCGCAGACGCACGGACAAGATCGAGCGTCTGAGAGTTCCCTACCACACGGGCGTTACTCTCGATTCGATGTCGAATGTCGGCAACGATTATTCGACAGGCGCGGAACTCACAACCGGCCTGCAGGTCTCGAAATGGTGGAATATGGATATCAGCGGCAGTCTGTTCCACTACATTATTGCAAACGAATACAAGGTGGACGACGATGAGGAAAGCCTGAACTGGCAATTTGCCTTCAACAACAATTTCGACGCTGCAAAAAATAC
>JAIRZR010000476.1 GCA_031267155.1 Prevotellaceae bacterium
AGAGAACCCTGGCTCTCCGCCCTGTTCAAATCGTCGGTCGAAATCAGGGCAGTCACTCCGGGCACACTCGAACTGAGCAATAACAGTTCCCTGCCTGTAGCAGTAACGCTTGGCGGCGCGGTTTTCGAACTTCCACAAAATGCAAAGCGTCAGGTTTACCGTGCCGAAGGCTACAAAAGTTTGACCGTGGCAAACTGGATGACAGGCATGAACAAACCGCTCGAAATTCAATTGCCGGTCTAAATAATAGACGATAATCACACACGCATGTAGAGACATGCCTCTGTCCGGCGCAGTCTTTTCTACGTCATGCTAAGAGCAGGTCACTCGGCGCAGTCTCCAGACTGCGCCGAGCGGGGAGTTATTATAGAGTAAGCGTATATTTATAAAGCATTCCTTCGGTTTTTTTGACAATATGAATAACAAAAAGAATATGATTATGAAGAAGACTCTGTTACTGATTGTATTGATATATCCGGCGCTACTGTACGGACAGATCGATACACAAGCCGGCATCGACTGGCAAACATTTTTAGCAAAGCAGGACCCCGTCAGGGAAAAGTTGCCTCAAAAGTTTGACCATGGCGCCTTTCTCGGCAACGGCCTGCTCGGAACGACCATTTTTCAGGACGGGCAACAGCAAATCCGTTTCGAAATCGGACGTTCGGACGTCACCGACCATCGCCGCGATAACGGACGTTTGCCTGTTGGAGGACTGCTGCTGAAAACAGCGGGGCAAATCCGGTCCGGCACGTTGCGCACCGACCTCTGGAATGCTGAAGTGCGGGGCGAAATCACAACCGACAGGGGGGACGATCACCGTGAAAAAAGAGGATTGCTATTCTGAAATTTTCAGTATTTCTGTACCCTCTGTACCCTCTTCCAATTGTCTTTCATATAACAACATTGCAAACGAATAATATGAATCAGATTATTGATGCGACAAAAAATCCCGTCAGTCCCCCATTAAGCATGCTAAATGCAAAAAGCATATAACTTTCATGGAAATTTAAGCACTGTGCAATCGGCTTAATGGGGGACTAACAGGATTTTTTGATTCCGGCAATGTTATATACTTTTTGCATTAAACCCTTTAATAGGGGACTGACGGGATTTTTGATTCCGCAATGTTATATGCTTTTCTAAGCGAACAAGGTTGTCGGAATCTTTTCCTTATGCCATTCTGTTATATTCCTGATTTTATTACTTCCACACAAATAACGGTAGAACCTTTTGTTTCCTGGGTACATTGACTGCGTCGAACTTCGTTTCCAAAATGTCGGGTTTTAGCCAATATATAGCCAAAACGACTGAGGCTTTAGCCGTCTGGAGACTGCGCCGGGCGACCTGCTCTTAGCATGACGCAGCAAAGACTGCGCCGAGCAGAGAGGGAGAATCGTCCTCCGCCATCGACGAAGGTACTCCCCCCTCGGGTAAGACAGTCCTCCACCGCAGACGGGGTTCCCCTCAGCGGGTATAGCCCGCGCCATTGGAATACACCCTGTTTCTTTTTCCTTTACCATCTCATAGCAGTACAAGCGTATAATCATGCTTCTGCTGTCCGGGATTTCCTTTTTGCCCTGTCTGTTCCTGCCTTTCGCAGCCTGAGATACAGATACGAGCCGAAAATCAGGACAAGTGAAATGATATGGATGTACTGTCGTGCCTGCGGACTGACTTTAATATCTGCGAATCCAATGCTTTGTCCATGTCCGCCTCTTCCCGGGGCTGTGGAAACGGCATTATTACTGCGTCCACCTTCCGGCTGTATAGCCAGGGCATTATTCCGTTCGCCTGCATCCGATTCTCCGGTTTCGTGTACACGATTTGCCGGTTCGGTACGAGTTTCATGATCACTTTCTGCGGCTTCTATGCCTTTTCCCCTTCCATGCCTTTCCGGACTTGCCTGTGTTTCACTGTTTCCCGTCCCGGTTTGATTGCGGATATTTTCTGTCTGAACGCTTTCAGTCTGCGCATGTCTCCCGCCTCTCGGGTTCAGCAGTCCGCCGACTTGAAGACCCATGGCATGGATAAATAAAAGTACATACAGAACATACGACCAGCGCTGCAGCTTTTTCCACCTGACGCCTCCCATGCGCTTATGTACCGAATCGAACGACGTAATCCAAAGCGGAAGGAACAGCGCCAGCAGTATGATGCCCAGCACAAGGCTGAAATTCGATATTCCCGCGCCCAGCGGACTTGTCACGTTCCCGCCTGCCTCGCTGTCGAAGAAATAGTTAAGGGCGCGCGGAAAGCTGCCCGGCACCCGGATCAGGGAATGAGTCAATATCGGAAAGCCCGACAGGATGGACAGTTCCTTGCGTATGCCGAGGAGTTTCTTTACAACGGGATTTTTAGGATTTAAAGCGCCCGTGTACATGATGATAATCAGCAGGGGAAAACCCAGCGTCCCCGCATGGATATAATCCCTTATGAGGCCGCCCAGAAACGGGATACGGACAAAATTAAACATCTCTATTCCAAATAACCTGCCGGTAAAAGGAATTGCGACTAAAGCAAAGGGAATTGCAAATATGATGTAATATACAGTCGCATGCCGTTTTATTGATTTCGACAGTAAAACAGCCAGCAGGGTTAAAACACCCAGCACCACAAGCAATGGCGCGAGGGTGTAGAGGAATTGAATGAAATCAATTAATAGCTTAACCATGTTTAGAAAATCCCGATGTAATGATTCCCGGCTTTGTTCACTAATCTGGCGCCTTTGGTAACCGTGCCGGTTTTGCTGTTCAGAATGTAAATATTACCGTTTTTTCCTGTCGGCGTTACGGCAATATAGACTTCATCGCCACTGACCAGAATGCCCTGGTACTGTCCAAAATCCAGATCTTCATCGTATGCGATTCCTGCAAGCTTAACCGCCGTTTTTGCGTCTAAATCCACGTATGCAACATAGCCGGAGGCGCCGCCTTCGTGTGAATAGAGAACGCATGCTTTCCCGTTGCCGGCATATCTCCAGCAGTCGACATATACATTCTCAACGCCCAGGGCTGCATCCAGGCTGAATACGTATGAATTGTCGTACACGTTGTCCCGGTTTATTTTAAGAATATGGGAACCGGCGCCTGCGGTCTCTCTCTGCGTAGCCTGATAAATGTTTCCGTCGTCGGCGAGGAAACTGTTAAAACTGCGATATCCGCTGCAGTCTCCATGACCGACCGCAGAGGTAATCACCGTCGGATTTTCCAGGGAAGGATAATCTACTGCCACAGATTTGGTGCCCAGGCGGGTGAAACTGCTTTCGGTGGCGCCTGTTGCCGGATTCCTTTTCTGCATCCATGTCCCGATGATTAACTTGTCGGCGGCTTTGTTCAGGACAGGCGCGTCCAGACGGAAGATGCAGTGTCCGAGCGCTTCTTCCTCCGCCGTAAGCGGAATCTGGTACTGTTTGTATCTGCGGATCAGCACTTCCTGCAAATCAAGCGCCAGCACGGTAGCCGTACCGCGGTAATATGCGAATGGCTGCGCTGCATCCGAAGCGTTATTGGCGGCAATGCCGGTTACATTAACGGCAATACCTGTCCTGTCCCCGTCAAAGAGTTTTGCCCAGCGGGGCGACGTACTTGCATACTGGGAGATGTTAACCGTTACATCCTCCTGAACGAAACTGTTTCCGCCATTGACTTTATACCGCGAGAATTCACCGCCGTTTTCTCCGGTATAGGCGATGTTGAAAAGGGTATTCCCGTCTTCCGACGACTGCAGACGCGCCGTCCGGTTCGATTTTACGGAGAATCCTTCGTCATAAACACTGATCGAATAAGTGGAATCCTTCGCATTCGCTTTACTTACGGCATACACCTTTGTTCCGCCGTTTCCGTCGCCCGGGCTATCTCCCATCAGCGCGCCGGCAACGGTAATCCATC
>JAIRZR010000491.1 GCA_031267155.1 Prevotellaceae bacterium
TGCTGAATGTGGCTATAAGAATAGCCAGAAATATTTTTTTTCTCATAATTATATTATTATTAATTTATAAATTTCTTTTACCTGATTTTTAGCATATTCCACTGCAATATCGCGGTATGCTTTTATACGCATTTGTTCCAGCTGATATCTGCGGTCGTCCTGTTTTTTTGCTGCTTCCACCCGGTCGTTATATTACTTTAACTGATGTTACCATTCGCGCAATTCCTGTTCCTGAACCACTGCCGAGATTTCGTTTGTAAACGAATGTACATCCTGAATAAACGACACTTGCGGGTTGATTTGGGGAATCAGGCGGGCAATTTTTGCCGCACCCTCTCCGTTGGGCTGTTCCGCCCATATTGCTTTTGCCTGCGTCAAAAGCGCTTTGCCTTCGGTTTCTATTTTTTGCGTAAAATATTTGCTCTGCAGTTTCAAACCCTGTTCGTAACAGTCGGCGCAAACATCGGGGATAAGCGCCAGATGATAAATCGCCTCACCGTATTTTCCCCGCTGTGCAAGCGATTCCGTTTCCTTCAGTATTTGCGCACATTCGGTCTTATAATAAGTGATTATTTCGTTTTTACCTTCCTCAATAAACGATTTAAACTTTTCATTTTGAGGGTTTATCTGCCGGAGAGCCGCAATAAACGATTTGGTTTCATTTGTGCCGATACCCGTACAGGTAATTGGCACACTGGAAAATATTCTCTGTTTTATCGCGTCGCCCACATAGAAACTTATCTCCAGCTTTTGCGAGAAACGCTGTGGCGCTGTGGCTGTAATATCCTTATTCAGCACATCGACCTTTGCTTCGATCACAAAACGGGGACTGGCGTCCGTCGAGCCGATTCCGAAATGCGTAATGATCTGTTTCATTTTGTTTTCGAGCATAATTTTTGCCTCGTCCGGCATCTTTTTGTCCGCCACCTGCACTTTCAGGGCGATCTTACCAAAATCGTCCAGTGTTTGAGCGCTCGCATTGAATATGCCTGCTACCGGCAACATCAATAATAATAATACATATCTTTTCTTTTTCATAATATAAACTAATTATTAATTATTAAGGGAAGGAAAATTAATACCATATAACAATTGAACTTTCTGGATTGCTTCGTACCTCGCAATGACGGGTAACCGTGTGCAGTGCAATAGACGCAATGTCAGATGGTTATCCGTCATTGCGAGGTACGAAGCAATCCAGAGTTTTTTATAATCTGTTATATCCTGTTTATTTCGCATACCTAATTGTTAATTGTTAATTGTTAATTGTTAACTACTTTTCCCCCAGCACTAATATCGCCTCGCCCAGTCCGCGTATCATCAGTTTGGCGGTAATGTTAAAAGGCGCTTTGCCTAAATATTTCTGTAATTCGCGTCCAAATTCACGGGCGTCCATTGCATTTCCGTTTTTGTCTTCCACCGGAATACGTACCTGCTCGAACAGGATGAAATTTTCGCTGGCATCGCTCATGTTGAATCGACCGTCAACGGTATTTTTCTTCATCCAGCTATTGATATGGGTACTGAGTTCTTCATCATTGAATTCTTTTTCCAGATTAAAATCCGCGTTTTCCCAGCGTTTTACGGACAGGATAATCTCTCTGCCGTTTCGGTTGATATCCTTATAGAATTTGTTCAAATGCCCGACAAATTCCTTTATTCTGCCTGATACGGCTTTTTCCAGCATAATCGGAACAATGCTTTCCGAGGTCGGTATATCCGTTCCTGTCGATGAGGCAATCCGTTTACTGGTGTAGGCGTCGAATGCCTCCAGAGTGAATGACACGGATTTACCCGCGCCCGTATTATTGACTTTCCACCAAATCTGGATTATGATATCCGCTTTTGCCCTGCGTTTCAGGATATCCAGCGGCGATTCCGCCAGATAGGAACCGGATGCAGCGCTTTGGGTAACATTGTCTTCCGCCATGCGCTGTTCGATATTTTTCAATTCCTGTTCCGCATCTTTCAGGCGACAGTCTTTTTTTATCATCAGGGATCCGATTTTAGCGATTACCTGTCCGAGTTCCGTATCCTCCTGAAAAGCAAGTTTGTAATCGGGAATCTTCATTACTGTTCCCTGATTGTTATACTCTGTCATAAAATATCGCTGATTGCACCAGTTGTCGCTGGGAAGAATCATCAGCGTGGGCTGCTTTACCTGTGCGAAGGCAAAGAGGGGGCATAATATACATGCCAAAATTAAAATTGATAACTGTTTTTCTTTCATTTGAAACTGTTTAAATAAATATTCTCTACCGACATTTCATCCCTGACGGGATTTTTGCTTTGCATCGCGAAATCCTGTAAATCCTTTAATCCTGAGAATCCTGATTCAGACAATGGCAGCAATTCATAATTCATAATTTCTATCCCGTTTTCTTCGCCGCGTTCCTGCGCTTCGGTCAGGATTTCGACTAAGCGTTTTTCGTATCCGGTAGAATTGATGACTTTGCCTTTTACTTTATTTTCACCCACAAGGATACAGCCCGAAGTGTCGCGTTTCGTATTTCCTCTGTGGATCAGTATCCCGCTGAACCCCGGCACGTCCAGCAGACGCGGAAGCATCCGCTTTTTAGCCGGCGACAGGTTTACAATAACCTTGTATTCGCCTGTCGGAATGGCTGTCTCATGCGGAATCTTGATTCGCTTAATCTCTTCTAAAGACGTCGACTGAGTTAATCCTCTGTCGGTATCTTCAAGAGTATCACAGAAATATTCGTTTCCCGACTTTGCTGCAATGTAAAGGGAACCAATTGTATAATCTTTTCCTGAAAACCTTCTATGTAAAATCAACCTCATGAGAATTTTGAATTTTGAATTTTGAATTATTGCCTGTGCCGGCAATTCTGTTTCCTTTTGTCTGAATCAGGATTTTCAGGATTACAGGATTAACAGGATTATACTTCGCGCGGGACAGTTTTGTGAATTGCCTCACTGTTGCGACTAAACTCCGTAAGGAGTTTAAAATGGATAACCCCGTGCAAGCGAAGCGCAGCTCGGGGTAAACCGTCCAAGTTCCGTCAGAACTCCGGAGGAGTTCAATT
>JAIRZR010000241.1 GCA_031267155.1 Prevotellaceae bacterium
ATGGCAAAATAGCAGAAATAACCAATTGGCAAAGATAAACTGGCAGTTCACTACCGCTGATGCAAGAGTCAAACTGAAAAGACTATATCCGTCATTTGAAAATTAACATAGCAGTAGTAAATAATAGTCGTTTTTTATTATCGAAAATTGAACATCATGGCTTATGCTTTGCGCTTATACGCAATAAGTGTCAGCGGAATGAACACGATGAGTATCGCCAAAGCGCCGAATATCACTAACCAAAAATCTGTGCCTGTCGTGCCACAGGTCAACAACTGCCGCACCGCTGTTACGACACGGGACAGCGGGTTGATATGCAGAACAAAATATTGCAGTCCGCTCTGCATCGTTTCTGCCGGAACAAAAGCGTTCGACAGGAATACTAACGGGAACATTACTATTACACCAATCGCAGACGCAGTTGAAATAGTCTTTGTACACAGGCTAATGAACGCAAATACCCAACTCAGGCACCAGGCAATGAACATCATAAAAAGTATGCTGGGAATAATTGCAGAAATACCCTCTTCGGGTCGATAACCGAGAATATATCCCATCGTAAAAACGGTAATTCCCCCCATCAAGTATCGTACAAGGTCGGCAGTCAGACTCCCCGCCAACGGAGCAATCCGCGCAATCGGCATGGATTTAAAACGGCTTGTTGTACCTTTGTCCACATCCTCGCGCAGTTTACTGCCCGCAGTGGTACAGTTGGTGAAATTTGCCATTAACAAAACGCCGGGTATAACAATCGGCAGATAACTGTGAATGTCGCCCGAAATCGCTCCGCCGAATAAAAAGGTGAAAAGCAGCGTGAACATAACCGGCAAGACTACAAAATCCACAAAAATCTCGGGATTGTGAAACATTTTTAATAGCGCACGATGCGCAAGTGTACCTGTGTTTCTGATTGCGCCGCCAACTCCAACGCGATTTTTCAACTTACGCCCGGCGACGGGTATAATTCCTGTATCAGTCATTTTTATTTTCCTCCTTTTTTACCTTTAATTCTCTTTTATTTTTGGAGCTTCCGCCTGTCAGCGCGAAGAACACTTCGTCAAGTGTGGGTTGCAGAATGTTTACTTCTGACAGCGCTATTCCGGCGTCTCTCAGCGCCGTCAGCACATCTATCAGTTTGTCGGCGTTGTCCATCGGCGCGATTAATTCGGATACTTCCGCAAGGCGAACCTTAGCACCAAGTATGCGCTCAATAACCTGCACCGCATTGACGGCTTTATCCGCATCTTTAACGGTCAGGTGCAGCGAATTGCTTCCTGCGGAGCATTTCAATCCGTCGGGTGTATCGCTTGCAACGACCCGTCCCCTGTCGATTACAACAATGTTGTCGGCAAGCTGGTCGGCTTCATCAAGATACTGTGTCGTAAGCAGTACCGTTGAGCCGCCTTTTACAAGATTGCGTATCGTTTGCCACATCTGCGTCCGGGTTCTCGGGTCAAGCCCTGTTGTCGGCTCGTCAAGGAAGATTAGCGGAGGCTGGGAAATCAGGCTTACCGCGAGGTCAAGCCTGCGCCGCATACCGCCGGAAAACTTTGACAATGCACGTTTTGCCACATCGCTAAGCCCAAACTCTTCCAGGAGTTCATTCGCCCTGCGCCTGGAATCTTTGCGGGAATATCCGTACAACCTGCCGAAAATCATAAGGTTTTCCAAAGCGGTCAAATCCTCGTCGATAGAGGCGAATTGCCCTGTTAACCCAATCAGTTGACGTACAATTTGAGTTTCACGCAGAACATCATAACCAAATATTTTTACACTCCCCGCATCCGGTTTTGACAATGTGGCGAGCATATTAATTGTAGTCGTTTTTCCCGCGCCATTCGGTCCCAGTACACCGCAGATACTGCCTGTCGGGATACTCAGACATACTCCATCAACAGCCCTGTTATGACCAAAGGTCTTTACAAGTCCGTGAGCTTCAATTGCTAAAATTACGTTATTCTTCATTACATTATTATATTGTTATATTATTTTCTTCGTTATATCTGCATACCTACCGACAGGTATGTATGCAGATAAAAAAATGTCATTTCCTTACAAATTATATTTCCGACTTTCCTCATTGTTTCCAATGCTTTCATATTCCACTAATTTGAATTCCTATAAGAAAAAAATCTATTTCCTGCTTGTTTTCAACAGATCATATATGTTATCCCAATCCCGCTTTACAATTTCAATGGATTTACCCATTTTCTCCATAATCGCATGGTTTACCCAAAAAACTCCATCGTTTACACTGAGAAATATAGCTGCCAACTCTTCATTCTTAACACTGGTTCTTATTTCCCTGTTTCTCTTTGCAATCTCTATAATTTCCGCCCAAGCCCAAATCTCTTTTTTTTGCTGGGCAATGTATAGCTCTAAAAAATCGGGAACTCTTTTATACGCTTCCGTAAAGAAGGTGAATAAGTTAATGCCTTCTTCTTCTTCTTCTGCCTCAAAAGAGTCAGGTTCTTGCATGACAGCCAAAAAATGCTCATAAAACTCTTTCAGGGAGGTTTTAGGGAAACTGCTGTAATTCGTGATAATGGCATTATTATAAAAATATCGGACAACTTCTTCAAATAGCTGTTCTTTACTGGTATAATAATGATAAAACGCCCCTTTTGTCAAGCCCACTGCCTTGACTATATCCTTCAGGGAAACTTCCTTATAGGAGTTTCTAAGGAACAGCTTTAATGCTGTTTGCAATATTTGCTTTTTCGAATCTATTGTCATAATACCTACCGTTTGGTCTGCAAAGGTAGTAATATATTTTTACCTGCAAAAAAATTGCAGGTAAAAATATTTGAAATGGAGAAAAACCAAAGCAGGTGAAATGAATCGTCCAGTTTTCATCTATCTGCATACCAGGAAAATCACTCTTTTCCGCCCGACATAATCCCCGAATTTTCATCCCGGTTCTCCATACGGCGATTTTCACCCTTGAACTGTTTCCCAAAATCAAGATTCCATGTGAAGCGGACAGTGATTTTACGAGCCATTCCATCGTTCCACGCATCCGTAACAACCGGATTGAGCGCGGCGAAATTCTCGTTTTTCGTCTTCATCTTAATTCCAAACGGGTTCATGACGCCCGCCAGCGCCGACCAGTTTTTCTGCCTGCACCCTATCGCGACAACGCTCATCATCGTACTTTTGGAGCTTTGTTCGCCGTAAAAATAGTTTGAATGAGGCGTATTGCCTGCCATGATGCTGGCAAACCATTTTTTGTAATATCCGCCTATGTTTACACGCAACGTGGGAATATCAAACGTATGGGAATAGCTGTTGCCGTGGCTGATGAAATGCGAGAAACGCGGTGTTACGGAGATAGCAAGGTGATTTTTCCACGGTTTTAGCTTCAGAGTCGGCTCCGCGCTCA
>JAIRZR010000013.1 GCA_031267155.1 Prevotellaceae bacterium
GCATTCAAGCTGGCAGGCGTCGAAAGCCTGATCATGAGTCTCTGGAAAGTTCCCGACGAGGCTACCGCCGAATTGATGACCGCCTTCTACGACGAATGGCTTGCCGGAAAAAGCAAGCATGACGCTTTCAAAACGGCACAGCAGAAAGTGCGGGACAGGTATAAATCGCCCTACTACTGGGCAGCATTCGTGATGATGGACTGAACAGCAATTAACAATTAACAATGAATAATTAAGAATTATACTGTGCGCGGGCTAAAATTGTGAGATAAAAATGTAGAGATGCTTCGTGTCTTTTGACGCCGCAGGCGCCTTTTAGAGTTAAGAACTAAAAACTAAAAACTAAGAGTTGGCTTGCGCGCGTCAGCTAACTTTTAGTTCTTAGTTTTTAGTTCTTAACTCTAAAATGATATTTTACAGCTAAGTCCTATAGCGGGCATACTTCCCTGGGCGTAGCTTGCCTGCGGGATTATTGTTGGGGCGAGGTGGAAAGACAGGTCTTCATTCACGTCGAAATTACTGAGTTGAGCCCAGACAGTTGCGTCGGCGATATTTATCGCGTGGCACACGACGATCCACATAACGGCAAAATCCCTGCTTCGGCGGAATCTGTCCCTGTAGCTTTTAAGGCTTTGCAGCGACAGGCGTCCGTTAAATTCGCTTGGAGTCTCGGAGTCGCCGTTTGAATATGCAAATTCGGCATTGTAGGCATTTCGGTATCGCGTATATTGCATATTGTTAAGATTCAGCCAGTAGCCTGTGAATGCAAATCCGGCGTAAATGACCGGGATTTTCCAGTAGTCGCCGTTATAAGCCTGTCCCAGTCCGGGCAGGAAAGTTGAGTAGAGCGTGGATCTCACGGGAAAAATTCCTTCCCTGTGGGTTTTATAGCCTGCAATGCCTTCGATCAGGCTTCCGAGATACACCAGTCCTGCTCCGGCATAGTAGAATCTGCTCTGAGTATTGTATTTCTGTTGTCCCGTCTTTTTGTAGAGCGACTTACTGTGATAGCCGCCGTAAATCATGGCTGCGCCGGCGCCGTAAATCACGGGGATTTTCCAGTACTGCCTGTTGTATGCCTGCGAATATCCCGGGACAATCATCGAGGCGAGAGTAACCTTGCTGAGCGAGAGCGAGTCTATACCGCGCAGTCCCTTGATATAGCTTTTACGGGGTTCTTTGATTTTCACGGGCGATTCTTCCACACTTCCCGTTTCCGTTCCCGCCAGCATTTGACCCGTTATCATTTGGGCAGGCGAAAACACAGGCATGAGGATGCAAAGAAGCAGGCTTGTTATGACCTCTCTCACTATTGTTTAAAGACTTAGATTCTTGATAAATGTTTCTATTTCCTCGTCGGATGAATAGTTGATGACAATACTTCCGCCTTCTCCGCCCCTGTTGCGCTTGAATTGAATTTTGTTGTTGAATTTTGTATCCAGCAGCTCCAGCAGCAGGCAGAACCTGTCCGACAGTTCCTCCGTCCGCGATTCTCCGGGTTTGCTTTTTACCTCTTTCTTTTTACTTATATTCTGTACAATTTCTTCGACCTGGCGAACAGACAGTCCCTCGTCGACAATTCTTTTCGCGAGTTTTTTCTGCGTGTCATGGGCAAGTCCGGTAAGCGGCTTGGCGTGTCCCACGGATATTTTCCTGTCCCTGATTGCCTGCTGGATTTCGTTATCCAGAGTCAGCAGTCGCAGGTAATTTGTCACGGTCGAGCGTTTTTTCCCTACCCTTTCGCTTAAAGCCTCCTGAGTAAGCTCGCATTCGTATATCAGGCGGTTGTAGGTCAGCGCTATCTCGATTGCATCCAGATCTTCCCTCTGGATATTTTCGATAAGAGCCATTTCGAGCGTTTCCTGGTCGTTGGCAGTCCGTATATATGCCGGGACAGTCGTCAGTCCGGCTATCCGGGCAGCCCTGAAGCGTCTTTCGCCGCTGATTATCTGATATTCGCCGTATCCCGTTTCTCTCAGGGTCAGCGGCTGTATTATCCCGTGCGATCTTATCGAATCTGCCAGTTCCATCAGCGATTCCTCGTCGAACGAAGTCCGCGGCTGGGCGGGATTGGCTTTGATTTTGCCGATTTCGATCTCGTAATTTTCCACCGAAACGGGAATATCCTTTCCATGTTCTGCGGAATCGGTATTTATCAAAGCTCCCAGGCCCTTTCCTAAAACATTCTTTTTTGCCATGATATTGAATTTTAAGCGTCCGGTTTATCGGGTTCCGCTTCACTGCGGGTGTTGTTCTGAATAATTTCCTTTGCCATATTCAGATAGTTGGCTGTTCCTATTGACGAGGCGTCGTAGAGTATCACCGGTTTTCCGAAGGATGGCGATTCGCCGAGCTTGACATTTCGCTGGATAACCGTCTGGAACACCATTTTCCCGAAATGCCGCCTTACTTCGTCCACAACCTGATTGGCAAGGCGGAGGCGTGCGTCATACATTGTCAGCAGGAATCCCTCGATTTCGAGTTTCGGATTCAGGCGCGCCTGAATAAGCCTCACCGTATTGAGCAGCTTTCCCAGTCCCTCGAGCGCAAAATATTCGCACTGCACGGGTATTATCACGGAATCCGCGGCGGTCAGGGCGTTGACCGTGATCAGTCCGAGGGACGGAGAACAGTCGATGAAAATATAGTCATACTGGCTTTTAACCTTTTCGATGACCGATTTCATTATATTTTCCCTTTCGGGGATATTAAGGATTTCGATTTCGGCGCCAACCAGATCGATGTGCGACGATATGAGATCGAAGCCCCTGATCGAGGTATTGAGTATTGATTCCCTGGCGGTCGATTTGCCAATCAGGCACTCGTAAATGCTGTTCCTCACGGTATTGACGTCGAAACCCATTCCCGACGAGGCGTTTGCCTGCGGGTCGGCGTCGATGAGCAGCACTTTCTTTTCCAGTACAGCCAAACTTGCTGCAACATTGATGGCTGTAGTAGTTTTTCCCACTCCGCCCTTTTGATTAACTATAGCAACTATTTTTCCCATATATTTCTATTCTGTTAAAGACATTAGACTTTCTAAAAACGATCATAAAACGCGGCAAATTTACCAATTCTTTTTTTAATATCTCAATTATACCGTTTATTAATTGCATCCCGCTTCTTAAATTTCTGAAACTGACCGATTAGCACGATTGACGTAACAAGCGTGGAAACAAAATCGGATATCGGAATACTTATCCATATCCCCAAAGTTCCCAAAAGTCGGGGAAGAATGAGCAGGCAGGGTATCAGAAACAGTACCTGCCTTGTCATTGACAGGAATATGGCTTTGCGCGACATTCCGATGGACATGAAGAAATTGGACGCAACCATCTGGAAACCGACAAGGGGAAAAACAATGAACACCAGCCTCATGCCGTAAACGGATTCGGATATCAGTTCCTGCCGCGTGGTGAAAAGCCTGATCATCATCTCCGGGAATATCTCGCACACAAGAAATCCGAAGGCAGTAACCGCTATCCCGCACAGAATCGTGAGTTTCGTTACTTCCATCACTCTCGAGTATTTCATTGCCCCGTAGTTATATCCTGCGATTGGCTGCATCCCCTGGTTAAAGCCCATCACAATCATCAGGAACAGGAAGCTGATCCGGTTGATGATGCCGTAGGCTCCCACCGAAACATCGCCGCCGTGAGCGCTCATTCCGCGGTTTATCAGTATGACTATCAGGCAGGCGCAAAGGTTCATGAGGAAGGGGGACATGCCTATGGAAAATATTTTCCTGACCACTTCCTTCTGCAGCCTGTATATCTTTTTACTGAAATGTATGATGTGCTTTTTGTTGTAGAAATGGCTCATCTGCAAAACCAGGGATACGGACTGCGACAGGACGGTCGCCCAGGCTGCCCCCCTGATGCCCCAGCCGAATGAAAATATGAATATCGGGTTCAACATGCAGTTTACGGCAACGGACAGCAGGGTGGCATACATGGACATGCCGGGAAAGCCCGCCGACCGCAGCATTGCATTCTGCCCGAAGTATATGTGTGTGATGACATTGCCGAGAACAATGATTTCCATGTAGTCTCTGGCGAAACTGATGGTATGTTCGCTCGCCCCGAAAAAGTAGAGTATGGGATCCAGAAACGGATAGCAGGCAGCGGAAAACAGCAGTCCGATTATGGTATTAAGTACCAGTGTATTTCCAAAGACCCTGTTTGCCGCGGCATAATCTTTTTGCCCCAGCTTTATCGAAATCAGTGTGGATGCTCCTACTCCCACCAGCGAGCCGAATGCCGCCGCCAGATTCATGAACGGAAAGGTTACGGTCAGTCCGGCAATTGCCAGATGCCCCGGCTCTACTCCATGCCCGATGAAAATGCTGTCGGTCATGTTGTACAGCGATGCCGCCGTCATTGCAATTATCGCAGGGACGGAATACTGTGTCAGCAATTTCCGGATGTTTCCGTCTCCCAGGTTCATCATTGAAACATGCTTTTCAGCCGCTCGAAGAAGTTTTTGTCCTGTTTTGACGGATTGGGCTTGAAGTTTTCCGAGTCTGCAAACGTCTCCATCATTGACTCTTCTTCCCTGCTGAGCTTCTGCGGCGTCCACAGGTTGATGTAAACCAGGAGGTCTCCCGTGCCGTAGCCGTTTATGTCGGGAAGTCCCTTGCCTCTAAGCCTCAAAACTTTGCCCGACTGGGTGCCGGGGTCTATGCTGATTTTCGCTTTCCCGCTGACTGTGGGCACTTCGACGGATGCGCCCAGAACTGCCTGGGGAATGCTTATGTACAGCGAATAAATCAGGTCGTTTTCGTCCCTGACCAGTTCATCGTTCTGCTCTTCGTTGATTAAAACCAGCAGGTCGCCGTTGATTCCTCCCCGGCGGGCAGCGTTGCCCTTTCCCGAAATATTCAGCTGCATGCCTTCCCGGACTCCCGGCGGAATGCGGAAGGTGATGTTTTCTTCCTTTTTCATGGTGCCTTCGCCATGACATGCCGTGCAGAGTTCCGTGATTTTCTTTCCGTCTCCGTGACATTGAGGGCATACGGTGGTGCTCTGCATTGCCCCGAATATCGTGTTCGCCATCTTTGTTATGTGCCCGCTGCCCTTGCATGTCGGGCAAACGCTTATGCTCGACGGGCTTTTCGCGCCCGTGCCGCTGCAGGCTTCGCACCGTCCGAGTACGGGGATTTTCAGCTTCTTTTCGACCCCGGCGGCAATATCCTTGAGATCGACTTTCACTCTTATGCGCACGTCCGAACCCCGCCGCATGGGTTCCGATCTTCTTCCGCCGCCTCCGCCGCCGAAACCGCCAAACCCTCCGAATCCAAACCCGCCGAAGATATCTCCGAACTGCGAGAATATGTCTTCCACATTATATTCTGAAGACCTGCCGAATCCGCCGGGCGCATTGTGCCCGAATTTGTCATACCGCGCTTTTTTCTCGGAATTGCTGAGCACATCGTATGCCTCGGCCGCTTCCTTGAATTTTTCTTCGGCTTCCTTATTTCCCGGATTTTTGTCGGGATGATATTTCAAAGCCATTTGCCTGTAGGCTTTCTTTATCTCGTCGGGAGTGGAGCTTTTGGACACTCCCAATATTTCATAATAGTCTCTCTTTGACATGTATCAATTATTTATTCTCCGACTACAACTTTCGGATGGCGGATTATTTTTTCGTTAAGTGAATATCCTTTCTGCGTTACGTCAATGATTTTCCCTTCCTGACCGTCCGGTCCCTTGATCTTGGCTATGGCTTCGTGGATATCGGGATCAAAATCTTCGCCAAAGGGATTGATGGCGACAAGTCCCCTGTTTTCCAGTATTGACTTGAATTTGCTGTATATCAACTTCGTTCCTTCCAGTATTGCCTCAATGGAATCGGACGAACTCATTACTTCCATTGCACGGTCAAAATCATCAATCACGGGAAGCAGGTCTTTCAGAATGTCTTCGCCCGCAGTTTTAACGAGTTCATATCTTTCTTTCAGAGTGCGCTTGCGGTAGTTGTCAAATTCTGCCGAAAGTCGCAGGTATCTGTCCTGAACTTCTGCCAATTTTTCAGTAAGTTCCTTCTCCCTGTCGCCCTCCGAATTTTCCGGAACGCCGTTTTCATCGGGTTCTTTTCCTGTTTCCGGTTCTGTAATATTAACGCTAACTTCTTCCTGTTCTATTACTTCCTTCCTGTCTTTTTCCATTTTCTTCTGCTTTTTCCTATTAATCATATAATAATCGCAGGAGATGTACTGCAAAAAAATTGCCAATCATGCTAAATATGACAAATTGGCAGGCGACACCGGAGCAGAATTTATCTTTGTCAGAACCGGAATTTTACATAACTCCGATTCCAATTGGGAAAAAGATTGTACCTTTGCCACCGAATTTAATATTTGTTTGTCATGAAAATATTACCGATAGGAACACAGTCGTTTGAGAATTTGCGTAGCGACAATTGTTTATATGTAGATAAGACAAAAATTATCCATGAGATAATTTTAAATGGAAGGATTTATTTTCTTTCGCGTCCCCGCCGCTTCGGGAAATCGTTGCTCATAAGTACGATGGAAGCTTTATTTAAAGGACAGAAGGAGTTATTTGAGGGACTGTATGTTTACGACAAATGGGACTGGTCGCAGCAGTATCCGGTTATCAGAATAGACTGGACGCGCATTGATCATTCCACGCCGGAAAAAATGGAAATCAGTCAGTGCAGATATCTGCGCAGCATTGCAGCAGGATATGGCGTAAAACTTGAAAGCCAAACCGCGCCTGACTGTTTTGATGAACTGATAATGCTTTTGCATGCCAAAACCGGAAAAAAGGCAGTCGTACTGATTGATGAATACGATAAACCCGTTACAAGCCATCTGTTCGACGATAAACTGAACAGCGTTAAAACGGCGGTACACGATTTCTATCAGGTACTGAAAGGCGCCGACGAATATCTGCGCTTTGTTTTCATGACCGGAGTATCGAAATTTTCGGGGCTTTCGGTTTTCTCGGCATTGAATAATCTTGATGATATTACATTACAGAAACCATACGCTTCGGTATGCGGATATACGCAGGAGGAACTGGAAAGTAATTTTTCGGAATATATTGACAGCGCTGCCGAATGTTTGAAGATGACGAGAGTAGAACTTATGGAAGAGATACGTTACTGGTATAACGGTTACACATGGGATGGCGAAACCGCCATATACAATCCGTTTTCAAGTCTGAAATTCTTTAAAATTCAGGAATTTTCCAGCTACTGGTTTGATACCGGCACGCCTACTTTCCTGATAGATATTATTCAGCGCCGCAATTCTGTGAATATAGTACTGGAACCGCTTGCTGTCGGGGAGAATGTGTTCAGGGGATATGACCCGCTGAACATGAATGAAATACCGCTACTGTTCCAGACAGGCTATCTGACAATAAAACGGAAAGAACTGACGAAAGGCATTCCCGGCTATACTCTCGGCATTCCCAATTCGGAAGTCAACAATGCATTCCTGACCTGTCTACTGGAAGCCTACGGCAAATACCCCGGCAATCAGTTTGATGAAATTCGCAGGACGATGGAGCGTCAGATAAACGCCTGCGACGAAGCCGGTTTTGCCCGCAGTCTCGTAGTGATGACGGCTACCGTTCCCTACGAACTTCACCGTACCGACGAGGCATACTATCATACAATGATGCTGTTGTGGATGCGCCTGCTCGGTTTCAGGATACGTGGCGAAGTGTCGAACGACCGCGGACGCGCCGATGCCGTCTGGGAACAGCCCGGACTGACCGTGGTCGCCGAAATAAAATACCATGCGGAAAAGAAAATCGAGCTTCTGCTCAACGAAGCGATGAATCAGATACACGACCGCCGGTATTATAATCAATATCTCGGAAAAATCATCCTGATGGGCATAGCCT
>JAIRZR010000250.1 GCA_031267155.1 Prevotellaceae bacterium
GGAGCGCGCTTCAGCCTGAGCGACAGAATCAGCCTGTACACAGGCGTGTATTTTGATTACGGACTGAACAGTATCCGGAAAACAAAGGGCAGACATCTCCTTGAATACGATCAGTTCAACGAAACGCTTATACACAACAGCATACTCGATACCGGCCTGCTCAGCAGGGCAAACCTGCTAAGTGTGGGTCTGAAATTGAGAATCGGATTCAGGCTGTGATTTTGAATTGTTGCATAGGGACGCAGGGGCGTAGGGCGTAGGGGCAAGGCATGCCTTGCCCCTACAATCGCCACAACCGCCACAACCACCGGCATCATTGATAAACCTGAGTTCGGGATAAGAATAGCCCGTCAGTCCCCCATTAAAGGTTTTAATGCAAAAAGCATATAACATTACCGGAATCAAAAATCCCGTCAGGGATTAAATATTGGTAGAAATCAATTCATTGTCCGGCAAAATCCCGTCAGGGATGACACGCGGTATCTTCGTTTTTACATTTCATCCCTGGCGGGATTCTTACCGATTTTCGACTGTTTTCTACCGATATTTCCTTCCTGGCGGGATTTTTTGTCGCATTAATAATCTGCGTCATATCAGTCGTTTGAGATGTTGTTATAATCTTATTTTTTACACACTTGCATCTTTACGGGATTTTTGTCGTACACCCCTTTTAGTCCGTGCACCATATAAATCAAAAATTTCGTGTAAATTTGTACCTGCATTTTTAAATGAATAATGAATGGAAATATCTATCAATTACTTTAAAGCATGAAAAAAGTTATAGCCATACTCTACGGGGGAGATTCGTCGGAGAAAATCATTTCGGAACGCAGTTCCATTACCATAGAAAAGCATCTCCCGAAAGAAAAATACATCACATACCGGATATCCGTCAACGGTTCGGAATGGAATGTCGACACCGCTACCGGTCAGAGCATTCCGGTGAATAAGGATGATTTCAGCTTTATTTCCGGCGGCATGAAAACCGTATTCGACTGTGCATTCATAATTATACACGGAACTCCGGGCGAAAACGGTATCCTTCAGGCATATTTCGATTTACTTGGAATACCGTACACAACATGCAGCGCTTTTGTTTCGGCGCTCACCTTTGACAAATACGCCTGCAAGTGCTATCTGCGCAGCCTTGGCGTCAATATGGCAGACGACTTTCTCCTGAAAAAAACGGACGTCTTCGACAGGGATGCAATAGAAAGGCAAATCGCTTATCCGATGTTTGTTAAGCCGAATGCCGGAGGAAGCAGTTTTGGAATTACAAAAGTCAATTCGTCCGGCGATTTAAGTACAGCCGTTGAGACTGCACGAAGAGAAGACTGTGATGTGATAATCGAATCATACATCAAGGGAATAGAACTGTCGCACGGAATATATTCGACACATAAACGGACAATCGAATTTCCTGTTACGCAGATAGTAAGCAAAAACGGGTTTTTCGATTACGAAGCCAAATACGAAGGAAAATCCGAAGAAATCACTCCGGCGCCGATTGACAGGGAATTGTCGGACAGAGTCAGGATACTTACGAAACAAATCAGCAGCCGGTTAAGTTGCAGGGGATTAGTCAGGGTGGACTACATCTGTTCCGGCGGCAAACTGTATTTTCTCGAAATAAATACAGTCCCCGGGATGAGCGAGGCAAGTATAATTCCGCAGCAGATACTGCATGCAGGATTCAGCATATCACAGGTTTTGGACTGGCTGGTGGAAGATTCGATGGCTCAATAAACGGACAATGAAAAAAAATCATTAATTTTGCCACCCGTAACAGTAAAATACAATGGCAAAGATCAGGTCAAAAGATGTAGTCGCAAAATATGAACAGATACTGGACAGCTTGACAAAGAAGATATATCATCCCGTCTATCTTCTTATGGGCGAGGAATCTTTCTATATCGACAAAATATCGGAATACATCTCCGATAATATTCTCAACGAATCCGAAAAAGCGTTCAATATGCTGATACTGTATGGAATGGATACCGACGCCCGCTCCATAGTATATGCCGCCTCCCGTCCCCCGATGATGGCAAGCCACCAGATTGTGATTGTGAAGGAAGCGCAAAGTCTTGGACTGGACGACTTTGAAAAAATGGAGACCTATTTCACCTCGCCGCTTTCATCCACCATTCTGGTTTTGTGCATTAAGGATAAAACCATCGATAAGCGGACAAAAGCGTATAAGGCGATTGAGAAAAAAGGCATTATTCTGGAAACCGTCAAGCTCTACGACAACGAACTTGTCGACTGGATAACGGGTTATCTCCGGAAAAAGGGCGCAAATATCAATCCATCGGCGGCAGCCATACTTGCCGACCATATCGGCAGCGATTTAAGCAGGATTGTCAACGAACTGGACAAGCTGTTCATCCTTTTGCCGGAAAACAACAGGACAATCACTGCCGAACATATCGAAAAAAATATCGGCATAAGCAAGGAATACAATGTGTTTGCCCTGGGAAGCGCCGTCCTTGCGGGCAATGTGTTCAACGCAAACAGGATTATCAACTACTATTCCAAAAATCCCAACAGCAACCCCATGATACCGGTTATGGCGTCTCTTTTTTCGCAGTTTGTGCGCGTGCTGAAATATCATGTAATCAAGCGCAACAGCAGGGGCATTCAAAGCAAGGATATTGCCGCCCAGCTCGGAATATCGCCCTTCTTTTTGAAAGACTATGAATCTGCTGCAGTGAAGTATCCCATATTGAAAGTGGTTCAAATCATTGAATTACTGCGGGAATACGACATGAAAAGCAAGGGCTGGAACAATCCCGGAACTCCGGATACCGAACTCCTGAGGGAGCTTATATTCAAAATCATGCATTAAATCAAAACATGTAAAATAATGAAAATAATAGAAAAAGATTCCGCAGCATTTGGCTTTACTATATCGACAGTATTGCCGGTAATACTTTTTTTGATTGTCTATTTTGTGAAATTTTATGACCGCGATTATTCGGATATATGGTGGATTCCCCAGGTCGGGAAAGGCATTCCGAAAATCATCAGTCTTTGCGTCTTCCCGAACGGATTGATATTTTATGTCTATATACTTAAAAATAAGTTGAAAACCATGCGGGGAATGTTGGGCGGAACAATGATTATGGCTCTGATTGCAGGGATTTTGTTTTTTATTTTCTAATTTTGCGGCAATTATTGAATATGTATATGCAACGATTTGTTTTAACAACGGTTTTGTTTCTTACAATGTCAATCTCGCTCAAAGCCGCCAAACTGGAAACCGAAATACGGGGTGTATGGAGTGTGCAGAAAATTGAAACTACGGAACAAAGCCTCAACTTAATGATGCAGGACAAAGATTTATCGAACCTGCTCGTGGAATTTACGAAATCCGGCTTTGTTTTGATTTCGGGAAAAGATATCAAGACAAAATACCGTGTCGAAAAAGACAGGATAATACTGTCGGAGGGGATGGCAAAGAAAATAACGCGTCCCGAAGCGAAGGCAAGTATCAAATCCGGCAATCTGAGGATAAATCTGGGCGCCGATTTGGTGAAGCAGATACTGTTGACAGTTAAAGACCAGTATCTCAAGTCGGGAGGCGAGGTTTTTATTGCCAAAATGATAGAGAATATAGCTCAGTCGAACAGTATCGAAGCTGTAATTATATTGAAGCGCAAATGACTTCGCACAGCAATTCCAGTCATAATGTCAGGCTGCTTGTCAATCCGCTTCAGAGAGGGCGGGTTGAAGCCGGATGCGACGAAGCCGGACGCGGATGTCTTGCCGGACCGGTATATGCTGCTGCGGTTATCCTGCCTCCGGACTTTTTCCATCCCGACCTGAACGATTCGAAACAGGTGAAAAAGCCTGTGCGCGACAAACTAAGGACATATATCGAGGAAAATGCGGTAAGTTACGCTGTTGCCTCTGTTGACAATAAGGAAATCGACAGAATCAATATTTTGAGGGCGTCCATAATTGCCATGCACCATGCACTGGACAATTTGTCAGTCAAACCCGATTATATTCTGGTAGATGGAAATAAATTTTTTTCTTACAAAAATATTCCGTACTTTTGCGCGGTCAAAGGCGATTCGATTTATGCAGCGATCGCGGCGGCATCCATCCTGGCAAAAACGTACCGTGATGAATATATGACGGAAATTGCCGGAGAATATCCCGAATATTCATGGGATATAAATATGGGATATCCGACGCAAAAACATCGCCAGGTTATTGAAGAAATGGGATTTACACCCTATCACCGCAAAACGTTTCTCAAAGCGGGAGGCAATGGTCAGTTGAAATTATTTTAATCCATGAACATTTTGAATTTTTTGTTGTTATAACATCAAGTAAGGTTAAAAGATGATCACGTACTTTGTAGAGTTTATGTGTGGCATGATTTTTGCGGCAGAATACGGTTGTTTATAAATTATGGATCTTTGTATCTGAAAAAATTGAGATTACAAAATGAATAAAAGTATTAAGAGCATGAAAGCAAGTCAATTTGATAGAGACTTATTGGAACTGGAAGGCAGTCTGACACGTTTTGCGTACAGCCTGACATCCAATGAAAATGATGCAAAAGATTTAGTTCAGGAAACTTTTTTGCGGGCTTTAACTTATAGGGAACAATATGAGGATGACACTAATCTAAGGGCATGGGCTTTTGCGATAATGAGAAATACGTTTATCAATAATTATCGGAAAAATATCAAACATGCTACAACATTCGATTCAAGCGATAATCAGTTTCTGATTAATAGCCGACCCGATGAATTAACTCCGGAATCTTCCTTTTCGGCAAACGAAATAAACAGTAAGATAGATTCCCTGGACCCGGAATTTCGGATTCCGTTCAAAATGCATACTTCCGGATATAAGTATAAGGAAATAGCCGATTCCTTAAACCTTAAAATCGGAACCGTAAAAAGCAGAATATTCTTCTCAAGAAAGAAACTGATGAATGGATTGAAAGATTATGACAGGTGAAAAATGCTGTCGTTAGCCATCCCGGATGGTTCGAAGTGACACTGCTTCCACGACGGTAATTGATTCGGTTGTGCAAGCCCGTTGTTTCCGAAAGCGCTAAATCGTTTGGCCAAAAATCGTTCAACGAAATCTTAATTGAAAAGATACAGGATTGAACGGAGTAAAGCATCACAATATAATTATTTCCCCATTAGATACATTGTAGGATTAATTTTTCCCCATTAGCAAATTACGGGATTGTCTGTATGCGTGGCGTAATCATTGCACGTATATATAATGCAGATTTTACTTCAATTGGAACAAGTGTATGACAAAATTCCCCGTAGGGGGATGAATATCAATAGAAAAACCATCTGCCTCCCGTCACAAGCCTTTTAAGGCTTGCACGTGATAATAAATACCGGAATTGTTCCTTCCGATGACGATACCGCTCGGGTTACGAACCGGTCATCCCGTGCAACTCCTAACGGAGTTGTGCTGCGCCTATTGCCTGTTTCTATTGATATTCATCCCCTGCGGGGAATTGAAATGCGGAATTTTGTCGTACACCATTGGAACTAATCTTTCTTCCGTATAAAAAAATACTGTTATATTTGCAGCCGTAATTGAAAATCAGTCATGAGAAAAAAAGTAATCGAAAAAATGATCGGAAAAACACTGTTGCTTGCGGCGGCATGTCTGCTGTCGCTTCCCTGCGCAGGCAGAAAAATAACGCTAAGAGTTCAGTCCGGCGACTGCGAGCGCGAAAATTGTGTGGTGTCGGCGGACGTTTCCCGGCTAAAGCTCGCAGCGACTTCAACAGTAGCGCTGTACGAGCAGACAGCGACCGGCTTGAAAGAAACCGCTTCACAGCTATACAGCGCAGACAGCGACCGTCATATCCTGTTCTGGATACTGGACGGCAGGACGCCGGCGGGAACTGTGCGCACGTTTGTTGCCAAATCGAAGAAGGCCTCCCCCCGCGGGGCAGCCATGAATGCGGACGATACGCAAAAGGCTATTGTACTGAAGAAAGACGGGCGTCCGGTACTGCAATACAACTACGCATACCTTGACCCGCCTCCGGGAGCGGACTCCGCGTTCGGGCGTATGGGAGGATACATACATCCTGCCTGGTCGCCTGAAGGAAACGTGCTGACATGCATCCAGCCGCGCGACCACTATCATCATCTCGGCATCTGGAATCCGTGGACGCGGGTGGAATACGATGGCCAGCTGTATGACCTCTGGAATATCGGCGACAAAAAGGGTACTGTCCGTGCGCGCAGCGTCGAAGAGACATGCAGCGGTGGCGTTTTTTCGGGATTTACGGCTCTGCTCGACCATTATATTTTCAACGGGGGGACGGAAAAAGTAATTATGAACGAATACTGGAAGGTGAAGACATGGAATGTGCTGGACGGTTTCCTGTGGGATTTCGAATCGCATCTGCTGCCTTCCACTCAGCTCCCGGCGCTGCTGAAAGCTTATCGCTATGCAGGATTCGGCTGGCGCGGTACGCCCGAATGGACAAAGAAAAATTGCGAAATGCTTACTTCCGAAGGCAAAACGCGTCCCGAAATAGACGGCACAAACGCCCGCTGGATATATGTCGCCGGCAGTACGCAAACGGGACGATCGGGGCTGCTCTTCATGGGACATCCCGAAAACTACAGTTTCCCCGAGCCGCTGCGAATCTGGGATCAGAATGCAAACGGAGGACGGGGCGACGCTTTTATCAACTTCGCTCCCACAAAAAACAGGGACTGGGAACTCCTGCCAAATGAACGCTATGTGTTGAAATATCGAGTCCTGACATTCGAAGGCGGCATGAGCGCGGAACGGGCAGACAGGCTCTGGAACGACTTCGCCAATCCTCCCGCCGTAACTGTAGATGATTAGCGAACTGCCATCCGGCGTGGCGTCTTCGCGTCCGGAGACTGCGCCGGACGGGAGAATATTTTTTCAGGTGAATCTGTAAAATACAGTAATTGAAAGTCAGTTATGAGAAAAAAATGCACAGTATCAAAAAATAATAATAATTTTGCGGCCTATAATGGATCTTTTTATGATAAGAACAGTATTTATAATCACAGCAGCGCTCTTACTCTCCGGATATGCCGGAGCGCAGAAAACGTATATTCCCAATGCCGGAGAAAAGGCGGTATGGGACGGTCTGACCGGACAGGGCATCGAGAAAATTGTCTTTGTCAAACGGTTTACATACAACAGCAACCATTACTATACGGAGTTCCTCAATTCGAGCTGGATGCCGGGCGGAAACCTCTGTATCCTCTCGCTGAAAACCGGACAGGTGGAAGAACTTGCGCCATCGCTCTCGGGCGGAGTGTTCGGCGCATTCGACGTCTCGTATGATGCAAAACGCATAGTATTTGCCTACAAGGCAGAGAAAGACTCCGGCTACCGGCTCTACGAAGTCGGGGCTGACGGAAAGGGATTGCAGCAGCTCACTTTTTCGCCCGACGACGAAGAAGAAACCATAGCAAAATATAATGTCGCCGGTTATCATCACGGTACCGAAGACCTCGACCCCTGCTATCTTCCCGACGGAGGAATCGCGTTTATTTCCACACGTTGCCGGTTCGGTATTCTGTGCGATGCGCCCGACATTTTCCCGACAACCGTGCTTTACAGAATAGACGGCGATGGCAAAAACATGCGCAAGCTGACCAACAGTTCGGTTTCGGAAAACACGCCCTGCATGTTGCCCGACGGACGAATCATGTACACCCGCTGGGAGTATATCGACAAGGGCGCCGTGTCGGTAAAGTGCCTCTGGGCAATGAATCCCGACGGAACAAATTCGGTGGAGATATACGGCAACGACGTGGCTGTGCCGACAACCATGGTCATGGGACGTCCGATACCCGGCTCGCCAAACGAGTATGTGTTTACCGGGACGCCGCACTGTCCTCAAAACTGTGTCGGAACGATCATCCGCATCAACACGACAAAAAACATCCGCACCAGCGAGCCGATGACCTACATATCTCCATATACCGACATACGCTACGAACCCGGATTTGCCTTCCGCGACGCAACGGATACCTCCAGATGGTATCAGGACGGGAGCGGGAAAGGTCCGCTGTTCAGAGAAAGCTACCCGCTGTCGAGAACCGAATATTTAGTCTCGCACAAGCCGGCAGGACAGACATGGGCTTCGGCAAAAGCATATCAGCTGTATCTTTTACACGAGGGAGGACGGGTTGAGCCGCTCTATTCCGACACTGCAATTTCCTGTTTCCGTCCCATGCCGCTGGCTGCGCGCGAAGTTCCCCCCGTCATACCATCGTACCGCAACAGCGAACTTGCCGACAAAAATCTTGCCGAATGTATTGTTACTAACGTTTACAGCGGAATGAGAGGAGTGGAGAAAGGTTCGGTCAAGTATCTGCGGATAATGGAACAGGTGCCGCGTCCCTGGGGCGCGCGGCGTTTCTACAGCCCGAAATATATGCAGGACGAATACGACCAGCAGCATGTTACCATAACTAAGGATACCCATCTGGGACTGAAAATCCAGCATGGCGTAGTAACTGTGGAGGACGACGGCTCGGCGCGCTTTCTTGTTCCCGCCGAGAGGAACATCTTTTTGCAGGCGCTTGACGCGAATTACAGGGCTGTGCAGACGGAACGGACTTATGTGAACTATATGCCCGGCGAAGTGCGCAGCTGCATCGGCTGTCACGAATCCACCTCGCAGGCGCCGGCCACAGGCGGAAAACGTACTCCGACTGCAATGAAACGCGATGCGGAAATGCCATACGCCCAAGCGGGAGAATCTTCCGCCGCCCGTACTCTCAGCTATGCCCGTGATGTTCAGCCGGTATGGGACAGGCACTGCATCTCGTGTCACAACTCTTCCAACGCAAAGGGAAACCTGAATCTTTCGGGCAATGAAACCCGCCTGTTCAACGAATCGTACGAAAATCTGGTACCCGAACGCCGTAAGATCGGAGGCGGCAGAGTCCGCAATCTTCCTGTTGAAGATCTGGCAAAAGCCGGAAACGATTACTGTATTGCCGCTGACGGAAGTTATTTCGCCGTACCATCCGGCGACGACCCGAAATATACTACCGAAGGCAAGGGATTTTATGTTGGATCCGACGGCGGCTGGTTTACAAAGATGTACGACAGAGGACTTCTCGGTCCGGTGATAGGCGAGAATCATCCGAAAAACGGAAATATCCGCTATCTTCCCGCCAAGTCGCTCGGCTCATACGCATCTGTTCTGGTGGCGATGTTTGCGCCCGATATAAAACTCGACAGTCCGGAAGCTCAGGAAAAGGCTAAAAACCTGTCGAAAGTTCACGGCAAAATCAAACTCAGTCCCGAAGAACTGTTGAAGATTAGCAACTGGGTGGATACTAACTGCCAGTATTACGGCACTTACTACGGACGGAGGGATACCATATTCAAGGCTCATCCCGACTACCGTACCGAGTACGACGCTGTAACAGCCGTCAGTCCTAATCCCCCGGTTCCATATAAATAACAGTATTAAAAAAAGATAATTTATGTTGAAAGGAATAAGTCCTCTGATATCGCCCGACCTGCTGAAAATGCTGTCTGAAATGGGACATGGCGATGAAATTGTTTTCGGCGACAGCAATTTTCCTGCCGCCTCGCACGCACAGCGTCTCGTACGTGCCGACGGACACAGTATAACCGCGCTGCTGGAGGCCGTACTGCCGCTCTTCCCGCTCGATTATGCCGCTGATTATTCTGCTGTTCTGATGGTATTCAGAGGCGACAGCGAACCGGCAGTCTGGAAAAGGTATGCGGAAATACTGAAACAGTATCCCGACGGCGAGAAACAGTTCCTGACGCTGCCAAAACCCCAGTTCTACGAACGTGCCAAAAATGCATACTGCATAGTGGCAACAAGCGAATCGGAAGGCTTTGCCAACCTGATTGTCCGCAAGGGAGTAATACGGATTTAATTGAAAATTGAAAACGTCCATGTAGAGATGCGGTCGTTTTGGCTATATATTGGCTAAAACCCGACATTTTGGAATGCACCCGATCATCATGTGATGTTCTATTCCCACAAATCTGTTGTATGACAGCTGTCCGGGAAATTCCTTTCGCAGGTGTTCCCTCACATAAGACATATAATATCCGGGATTTGGTACAGTCGGTAAACGGAACGGGTGTATTCCAAAATGTCGTTTTTTTTCGTGTAACATGATTTTGTGCATTTTAGCAGCCCGAAGGGCTTGATTTTCTTCCGCAGGTCGCGACCTGCGGTTATGAAAATCCGACTTTTCAAGTCTGTTATAATTCGATGAATTGAGAAAAACGACATTTTGGAAACGAAGTTCGACGTAGTCAATACACTCAAGCAGGATTGGGACAATGAACACAATATTCTCCAGAATCCTGCTAATTCTTTAATCCTGAAAATTCTGCTTCAGACAAAAAGAATCCTGAAAATCCT
>JAIRZR010000206.1 GCA_031267155.1 Prevotellaceae bacterium
GATTCCTTTTCTCTACTACTACAATGTTTACTGGCATAATAATAAAATTTTAAATTAATACTATTGATAATAAATTCAAATCATAAATTGCGTGTTCTCTGCGTGTAGAGACGCGATGCTTCGCGTCTCTACGTTTTCGAACGTCAGATTGTTTAACACCTCTTTCAGGCAGGCACCCTGACGGAAAATCACTTTCCTTGATTTAATCATGGAAGTGGTGAATTTTTTCTTTGTCTCGGAACTGTTGCTGCTCACTCCAATCCGGAACGATCCGAAATCGCCGAATTGAACGATTTTCCCGTCGCTCAGCTCGTTGCCCAATACCTGCGTCACTGCTTCCAATATGGCTAACGTATCGGCATATTTGACTGTACAGCGCTGTGTAATCTTCTTACCAAGCGTCTTTAAGGTAATCACTCCCGTACTCTTAACAACCGCATAAAACTTTTTCGTTTCATCCGGTCGGAGAGGATTTCCCTTCTCTACTACTCCAATGTTTACTGGCATACTGATAAAATTTTAAATTAGTACTATTGATAATAAACTCAAATCATAAATTGCGTGTTCTCTGCGTGTAGAGACGCGATGCATCGCGTCTCTACGTTCCGGTACCGGTTTGACATAATGGCAGCAGTGGTTACCCTGGGCGGTTGTTGCGCCTTTGGGATGTAGAGACGCGATGCATCGCGTCTCTACGCGCGGATGGTGGTTATACATACAATTCATCGTCTTTCCAATTTTCGATGTTTCCGTTAATATAATATACAATCCGGTTAAGTTCGTTGTAATTGCGGATCACGCGGTCGTGGAAAAGTGTTTGCCATGCGAACGGGATATTGTTCAGCCGGGCGAATTTCGTTACCGCCGATTTGAAACCGCGTATCACCGACGCCAGATTTTTTGATTGCGAACCGAATCTATTTGATTGCCATTGGGATTGCGTCATGTTTTGCCGTAGAGACGCGATGCATCGCGTCTGTACACCGCTACGATCACCACGATCGCCGCCATCACCACGATCGCCACCACCATCGCCACGATCGCCACCACGACCACCATCATCGCCACGACCGCCATCATCGCCACCACGATCGCCACCACGATCACCATCGCCACCATCATCCGTATTGTACCGATTCTCGCCAATCACGATGATTCCGTGAAAATGATTGGGCATGACCACGTAATCGCCCAGTGTGATATTCATGTCGGGGCGTAATGCGGGTGTTTTCAGCCATTCCGTCTGTACGGTTTTTCCGATTTCGGACAGCCTCATCTCGCGGTTGTCGATTTCTCCGAAAAACCGTTCGCGGTGTGCGGTGCAGACGGTTATGAAATACGCGGCGTTTGCCTTGTAATCCCAGTCCTGCCATCGCGCCGGCGGTATGCGGTATGTCTTTTTAAATTTGTCCGTCATATATCTTTATATCATTTGTCGTCGTTGTTGTTGTTGTAGAGACGCGATGCATCGCGTCCGTACGATGTGCGTCTGTACGATGCATCGCGTCTCTACGATGAACCGTTCAAAACAGATAGACTAACCCTATGGATGTATTAAACCACGAATCCCTCCTGACGTTTTTTACCTTAAATTCAATATTTCCCATCAGATTGCTGCTTAACCGGATATCTATCCCTCCTCCGAGATTCAGGAAAAGCTGCGTTGTTATGTCAACGTTGTTAATTACGTCAATCACGTCAATTTCGTCTCTGACCCTGAAACTTGGGCCTTCGGCGATGCTGAACCCGGTTCCGGCCAGCGGATACAGGCTGATGCTTTCGCTGAGGTAGATAAGCGGGTGGATATCTACGCTGAAATCCACGGGGCCTAAATAATCCTTTCGGAAGAAATAGGTAAGCGAAGACTGCAGTCGCACAAGGTCATGAAGATGATACTGAAATTTGGCTGCCAGTCCGTAGTATGCCTTGCTGTTCTCCTCATTGTCGAAACTCGCCGTATAGTTGATACCGAATGCGTAGTCGTTTTTCTCCTGTGAGCGTATGCCTGTGACGGCGGCGAAGGCGAAAAGCAGCAGGAGGAAGCACTTTGTTCGATGTTTCATAACGTTTACCATAAGGATTTATATATTAATGTAGTTGAACGCTGGTTTGTGCCGTATGCAACGCCGACGTCGCGGTAGGCGTTGATGAGGCTTCGTTTCAAATCAATCTCCTTATCGTATTTGAACTGCCATTCGCGTGCATCGACGTCGCGGATTCGTGTCTCGATGGTGCCGGCCAGTTTCATGACGTCGCCAAAACAGGAGGCATGCGGATTGATGGTTGACATGATCCGTCCGGCGCGTTCGGCGGCGCTCCAGCTCTGACCGGCATTCCAGACATTGGTTGCTTCCAGAAGAATCGATTTGCAGTCGAAGTCGATCTGTGCCTGATAGATGGGTAAGGCCGAATCCATGGCTTTATTCCAACATTCGGTGCAGACATTGGGTACCGACATAAGCGACTGCAGCGCCTCGTTGTAGTTGTTCATGCCGGCATTGACATTTGCCTGCTTGAGGATGATATCGCACTGGCTCTCGAAGTAGTCAATGATTTTATTTTTCCCCCGGTTGATGAAGCTCTGGAAATTTTTGTCGTTGGTTTTGATGTTGCTCAGCGCCGTCATGTAAGCTTTGGTTTCGGTGTTCCCGACGCCGCTTACGGTGGTGTTGTAACTTGAAAATTGCAGTCCTTCCAGTCCGTCGCCTATATACAGCGTGACGTCCATGGTGTACATGTATTTGGGCGGCGCGGATGGCAGAACGTGCTTGTCGAGCGTGATGACATTGGCGGTCATGATAAAGCGGGAAGCGCTTTCCTCGGCAAAGATTCCGCTTTGCGAGATGATCTGGGCCAGCTTGTTTTTCAGGTTCTGTTCGGCCGTCGGCGTCAGTCCGTCGATATTATCCGGAATCCAGACCGTCAGGGCCAGCCGGCTCGCTCCGTCGTCCGACCGTTGCGCCGGCAGGGAGCAGAAGCAGAAAAACAGGCAAGCCAGAGAAATGTATATGATTCTTGAAGTTTTCATTCTGTACATTATTTTAGAGATAAAAAAATTATAACATGTAACGGCTTTTCGGATGTCCCGTTCGGGACACCGGAGACGCGATACATCGCGTCTCTACATGTCCCGTCAGGGACAATATGTTGGTAGAAACAGGTAATCCTCCGGTGAACCGTCCCATACGGGACGGGTACGGGGGTGCGTCTGTTTTCTACCAGCATAATGTCCCTCCGGGACATCTGAGAAACCGTTATATCTTGTTTATTTCGCATTACTTAGTTTATGATAATTTGAAATTCACCCAGTCCGAGAGCATATATGCGCGTTTTCAGTCCGAGCGTTTTCCGCAGCAGATCGTTCAGCCCCCGGCCCCAGTTTTCGGCGTTGATAGCCCGTCCTCTGTCATTGAAAAGCTGGATGCGGACGTCATCAAACGTCATCCGGTTCCGGGTTGAGGCCGGAACGTTGTAATTTCCGTCGACACTGTTTTCTTCCACCCATTTTTCGATGATTTCATTCAGATATTGCCCGTCAAATTCTGTTTCGAGGCCGTCTTCCAGAGAGCCGTTCCTTACCGTCTCTACCCTGAAACGTATTTTACGGCCAATACTTTGCATTTCTTCGTAAAAATCAGTCAGGGAGGCTGTGAAATTGGGTATTTTGTCGAGGACAGCCGTTTCGAGCATCCGGGGCAGCACGGCGTTCAAACTTCTATCGCTTGTTCCCGCAACTACGGCAACCGGTTCGTTTGTATAGGCATCCGTTGCCTGCAGATTGAAAGTAGTGTATTTTTCGGGGCCGTTTGCCGTAATGTAATACCTTACCCTCACGAATATATCGGGGGCGAGCCGGTTCCTGATTTTCTCGAAAGAACCCTGCGCCAGTTCAAAGCCTTCATCGCTCATGATGGCAGCATCTTCCGCGTCCTGCACATCTATTTTAGATACGATGCTCATGGCGTCGTCCACATTCGGACAATTGTGCGCTTTCAGCAACTCCTGAATCTTCAGTATGACTGTTTGCATGTTTTTGTCCCTCAATGCGGCTTCGTAGTCATAGACTTTTACTGCTTTCCCCTGGTTATCGACCGTCGTGAAATACTTGTGATCCTCACACCACCCTTCGTCGGGAAGGACAACAATAGACGGGCTTTTCGCCTTCGGCTCCTGAGCATAAGCCGAGATGCTCAGGAGGAAAAAAACAGCATAGATAATTGATTTTATTCTTTTCATTTGATTATTGTTTTAATATACCATCATTAATTAATCTCATTTTCAAGTCCGAGCGGAGAATCCGCAGGACGATTCCGTACGTGACGCTTTGCCGGGCGCCCCGCCGGTCCCTGTTCCATTTGTCGCTGTACCGTTCGTCCTGCAGATTGACATATTTTAAAAATTCGCCGTTGTCTCTGAAAAAGTTATTGAAATAAGTCTCATGTGCGATGCGTGCATTTCCTGCCGCTACCAGCGGTATCCGGCTGCACGAACCGTGGCCTTCCGTGACGCCTTTGAACATGACGTCGTAAACGGCATTTTTCTTTGCCTGCTCAAGGGCGTCGGAATAGTTTCGTCCGTTCCCCCATGCCTTTACCGTGACGGAGCCGTCCAGCTCGGAACCCATGCACTCGATTTTGAAGCTATAATTGCCGGCAATTTTCCGTTGGGGGTCACATCCGCCCAGTAAAACCGTCAATCCGAGACAGACTGCGATTAAGTAGTTAGCCTTCTTCATGTCATTTCGTTATTTGGCAAATCCGGCTCCCATGCGCTGAATGATGCCTGCATCCTCCAGATCCTTACGAAGCAAATCCACATTGATCGATACGATCACGCCGATCTTATACTCATTCCCGACCTTCAGGCGATCCTTTGCCGCTACCGTCCCGTCGTTTGTGATGGTCACGAACTTCATGTATTTACCCCCTTCCGCAAAAAACGGATCGAAAAAGTCCTTCTTTTCCTGTTCCAGATTGGGATTGTTTGTCAAGGGCCTTTTCGCAAGTACGCCGTTCATTCCCGCAAAGCCCCTGAATATAATCCCGTGAACCGCATTTTTCTTTGCCTGCTCAATCGCAGTGACAGGCTTCTTTGAATAAGACCAGATCTTTACCAGATACGTCCCCTGTGTGCCTACATTGACAGGCTCCATCTCATAACGCCATTGCCTCGTGTAAGTGTCCGCCGCCTGTCTGGAACTCCCGCACGAAAATACTGTAAACAGCAATGCTGTAAATAACCCGTAAAAAATAATCGCTTTTTTCATCTGTATATTATTTAATTTGTTTGACATCGGCACCGGTACCGTACCGGGTAGAGACGCGATGCATCGCGTCTCTACGTGTACGTACGTACCGTGTACCTGTATATATTTAGAATTGATACCTTAATCCGACTCCTACCGTCAGTCCGGTAGAGAACCATCTTGCCTTTAACGTGTTCCAGCCTAAATTTCCCACAACCTG
>JAIRZR010000236.1 GCA_031267155.1 Prevotellaceae bacterium
TATATATTTTATTAATTAAGAATATTTTTTATGTATCTTGTATCTTGAATACAAACTGTTCGCAAATAACTGTTACGAACTTTATTGATTTTCTGATTATCCGTACTTCTCATATTAGAAGTGAAACATCATAACCCGGATCAATCCTTTTTCACCTGAAAACATCTACATGTAGAAAAATTTTCCCGTGTCTTTATTCTGAAAAACTTCCAAAAGGTCAGCAAAGATTTTCATAGCTCTTATCGGAACACCCACCCGCATCAAGACAAAAAAATAGCAGATGATTTTTAAGATGTTCCAGCGCCTGCCTTGAGCATGAATGGCAGGCGCCCAAGACTGTCTAAATTATTTTTGCCTAAAACCCAAATGTCGTTGGCATCTTTAAACAGGTTTTTCCCAAAGGGTCTTTTGGGAAAAATGGATTTATATGTATTGAAGATTATTACTTTATATGACATTTTATATAAAGATACACACTGCATTATACCGGCTATACAGGATAAGGCTCTAAAAACGCAGAAAACAGTATGTATCTTTTTTGTCATATATGAATTTTTTAAATTTTGGGACAAAGATAATGTATTATTTTCGAAAAAAATGAAAAAAATGAAAAAAAATTTTCAACACTTTTTTTATCATTGATTATCAGGGGAATAATTTTTCTAATCAGATTAATTTTTTTCATACTCAAACCTGTTTTTTTCCCCATAATATGGAAGATTGATTAAATTCAATAAAAGAATCAATATCGCGCGTAAAAATCTGTTTGTAATATGTTTTAAGTTCTGTAATCAATTTACTGTCGCTTATCAGCAAACTCATAGCTTTTTCATATTCACCCGGATTGCTTCTATGTATATCACTAAATGCTATGTTTTTGTATTTAATAGGTAAAAGTGTTTCCGCCATCATCAACTTGTTGTACATAAAATCGATGGAACTTATAGAATATGGAAACTCTTTCCTGAATATATGCCCCACTTTTAAATTTTTCAGCAAAATGCAAGTTCCGCCTTCCAACCACGTTTTTAAACTTATGTATGCTTCTTCACACCCGCAAGTTCTCAATCCCGTATAACCGGCAATATACTGCCAATACCTTTTGCTTGCGGCATAACTGGCTCCAAGTACACAAGGTATCTGTATAGAGGAAATACCTGCTTTTTCATCGCCATACAACCATGCCGGTTCCAACACCTTATGTTCAGGTGTATCAAACATTTGTATGTATGCTCCCAAAGATGATTTTTTCATTAATTGATATTGCTCATCCAAAGGGAAACATCTTAAACAATACACTGCGCGATCATTATTTTCGAGTGCATTCACGGTTTCGTTCCACCAGTCGTTATGATAAAAACGCATGTGTCCGTCGAACAATATGAAATAAGGTGTTTCGCATAATTCTGTTCCTAAATTTTTAGCAGGACCTGCTCCCAGTCTAATGCTGTTAACATGGTAACGTGCATTATATTTCCGCGCTACCGTTTCATAATCCATACCATCATGCGAGCCATCGTTAATCAGCAGTATATCTACATTATCGCCTGCTGTTTCGCGTATGCTTGCAACTGTCCTTTCGATTTCCGCTCCTTCGTTCAGGAAAGCTATAATTGTTGTTAATTTATTCATGATGTATGTATTTATATTAATAGAGTCCCTTATGACGTGCGGGCAAATAAGTTATTCCCATTCTATTGTTGCGGGCGGTTTTGAGCTGATGTCATAAACGACCCTGTTTATTCCGCGCACCTTATTTATTATTTCGTTTGAAACCTCGGCAAGAAACTCATACGGCAAATGAACCCAGTCAGCCGTCATTCCATCAGTTGAATGGACTGCCCGCAGAGCAACGGTATATTCATACGTCCGTTCGTCGCCCATAACGCCCACCGATTTCACCGGCAGCAACATTACTCCCGACTGCCATATTTTATGGTATAAATCCGCTTCCTGTAATTTCCTTGTAAAAATATCATCCGCTTCCTGCAACAGGGTGACTTTTTCGGAACTTATTTCGCCGAGTATCCTTATTGCCAAACCCGGTCCGGGGAAAGGATGCCGGTTGAGAATCAGAGGTTTCAATCTCAGTTCCTTACCCACGCGCCTGACTTCGTCCTTAAACAGTAAGCGCAAGGGTTCTATCAGCTGCAAGTTCATTTTTTCGGGCAAACCGCCTACATTATGATGGGATTTAATAGTCGCCGACGGACCGTTAACCGAAACAGATTCAATGACGTCGGGATAAATCGTACCCTGAGCGAGCCATTTTATATCCTTCAATTTATGCGCCTCTTCGTCAAATGTTTCAATAAAATCGCGACCGATGATTTTTCGCTTGGTTTCGGGATCGGAAACATTTTTCAAATCGCCCAAAAATTTGTCCGAGGCATTTACTCCTGTAACGTTTAATCCCATTTCATTGTAGGCGTCCATAACCTCGTTAAATTCATTTTTCCTCAACAGTCCGTGATCGACAAATACGCATGTGAGGTTTTTCCCTATAGCTCTGTGCAACAGCAAAGCTGCGACCGAAGAATCGACGCCTCCAGAAAGCGCCAGCACAACCTTGTCGCCGTTTAATTTTTCCTTGAGTATTTTGATTGTGTTCTCCACGAAAGAGGCAGGCGTCCATTCGGCTGAACATCCACAAATGTTTATGGCGAAATTTTTCAGGAGTAAAACGCCATCGGAACTGTGAGTTACTTCCGGATGAAACTGTATTCCCCAGGTTTTTTCGTTTTCGATGCGAAATGCCGCCACGGGTATGTTCTGCGTGGTTGCAACAACCGTAAATCCTTCCGGCAAAACAGTTATGGAATCTCCGTGCGACATCCATACCTGCGAATGTATGGCCACGCCTTTCAACAGTTCGTCGGAGGCGTCGACCGTTGCTAAATTTGCTCTTCCATATTCCCTGTGTTTCGATGCCTGCACTTTTCCGTTTTGCAGATGCGTCATAAGCTGAGCGCCATAGCATATTCCCAGAACAGGCACAATGCCTCTCAGTTTCGTTATGTCGTATTTCAAATAAGCGGAATCGTTGACAGAACAGGGACTTCCCGACAATATTACGCCACGCACGGAAGCGTCAGCCGGGGGAAAATGATTGTACGGATATATCTCACAATATACGTTTAATTCTCTTAATCTACGCGCTATCAATTGAGTGTATTGAGAGCCGAAATCCATTATAAGTATTTTTTCTTGCATCTAAAATTTATTTGTTATCTCGAAAAATAAGCGCAAATATAAGGTTTTTTTTATTATACTATACACGGCATAATATTGAGTATTGTCTAAAATCGGATTAGCAGAATTAAGGGACGTGCCAACAATCCTGTTAATTCATCTTTTCCCAATCATTTCCATCACGATTTCGGCGGCTTTTTCCGAAGGCAGCATATTTGGGAGGCGCAGTTTCTGCAATCCTTCGTCCATATCCCTTATCATGAGTTTGGCGGCATTGCTGTCCATGAGTTCCAGCGCCTTGTCGGCGATAAGATTTGCCCGGCACTTGTAGAGTGTAAATTCGGGTATGATTTCCCTGTCTGAGAGGATATTTATCAGGTTGGCATACTTTACATTTACAAGGATATCTGCAAGAAAATTCGTGAGAGGATTGAATTTATACGCGATTAAGTGCGGCGTTTTGCAGGATGCAAGTTCCAGCGACACCGTTCCCGAAGCGGCTATTGCAGCTATGCTTTGCTTGAATGCGGCATATCTCTCGTTTCGTCCCGTAACAATACGGCAGGGGATATCGCTGTTTTTAAACGCCTTTCCGATCTCGCCGGCGACCGTTTCAACAGTAGGAATGACCACAAACAGGTTTTCGACTTTCGTCGAAATCATCCTTATCGCCTCCCTGAAAACAGGAATAAGCCGTTTTATCTCGCTGCTGCGGCTTCCAGGCAGGACGGACAGCACACTGGCATCTGCCGGGATGCCGTAGCGTATCCTGAAATCACCCGCATCTATTTCCTCGATTCTGTTTTCCACAACCGGATGTCCCACGAAATCGCACTTCAGTCCGTATTTCTCAAAGTATTCCGGTTCGTATGGCAGGAGAGTCATCAGGCGGTCGGCGAGTTTTGCGACATTCTTTGCCCTGCCTTTCTTCCATGCCCAGACCTGCGGAGCGACATAGTGCAGTTTCGGGACGTTTATATTCTTCTTTTTCAGGCGTGAAAGCAGAGCGCTCACAAATCCCCAGCTATCTACAGTTATCAGGATATCGGGATTCACCCTTTCGATATCTGCTACAGTCTGCTTAATCCGTTTCAGTATCAGCGGAAGCCTCGGGAAGACTTCAAAGAAGCCCATCACCGTGAGTTCCGCCATGCTGAACAGGCTGTTAAGTCCGTACGGTTTCATTGTTTCGCCGCCGACGCCGTAAAATTCCACGCCGGAGTTTCTTTCCTTCAAAACCTTCATCAGGCTCGAAGCCAGCAAATCTCCCGAGGGTTCACCTGTAACAAAATATATTTTCATTCCTTTTCTTTTCTTCCTGCTACTGAGGTTGTTTTGTTATTGAAATCAGGTGGAAATGAGGTTTCCGGTCGACCATAGCTGGAACATAATTGCGTCCCAGTCTCTGGTCGACCATAGTTGAAACCTAATTGTGTCCTGTTTTTTTCGCAATCATTCATCGTTCTGTTAATTGCCAAAAACGTCCAGCTGTTTTATTCCCGCCGCCTTTACTATCAGGCGTATTGCGTCAGCGCTTACGGGAGCGATTTTCTTCCCGCATACAGTTCCGTACACCCTTCCGCTATATACGGTATTCCATTTTCCGTCCGCCTCGCGTACCTGCAGTTCGAAGGGACGTCCGTGTCCGCGAAGATATCCCGGATTGTCGATAGTAAACTCGAACCTGTCTATGGTCTTTTTATCAGCCAAATCTACCGTAGCCGTCAGGTAGCCGTCCGTACCGGACTGGACTGCACGCTCTCTTCCGGCGGTATGCGAACCTTCGGAAGGAAGGGCGAATGCAATGTCTTCGACGGATTCGTCAAATTCGAGCTTCACGATTGTATTCAGCGGGTCGGGAACGCCGGCGAGCAGCCAGCCCGATTCGTCCTGCTTCACCCGGATGTCTCCGGTGATGGATTCCGACGACACAAGTTT
>JAIRZR010000290.1 GCA_031267155.1 Prevotellaceae bacterium
ATATAGTTTACCTCTGCCAATCGGTTAAATCTACTCTTTAATACAACAAAAGTAATAAATTTAACCTCGCATCAAACTCGGAAAAATCCGACGGCAAATTTAAGGTTATTCATATTCAATCCTTCGGATTGTGTCGACGCATATACTGTGAAAGGCATTCGGGATGTGGACAGCGACACTTTAAAACGAAGTTTGTCGAAATTTTGCGACAGTAACATTTTGCGATATGATTTTCATAAAATGTTATCTATGAGATATAATATACTATACATGTCAGGAGTTCTGAATTATCAAGCCGTTATTCGGATTATATGAACGATATGTATAAAATCTGCACAAAAGATTATGCCATAGACATTGTACGGAATTACGCCCGCGAAATCGAAGCGCAGGGCGTAAACCTGCGTACCGTAATACTTTTCGGTTCGTATTTGAGCGACTAACAGGCAGAAAGGCAATAAAAACAGGCGAATCGAAAAGCAGCAGTTGCGCTGAACGGAGGCGAAAAGTTTGCAAAGGCCGAATTCCTTGCTCCGAGCGCCGTCGTCCTTGCTAAAAGCGAGGAATTCCTCACTCAAGCAAGGAATTCCTCCCTTTTAGCATGGAATTCCTCACTCCGAGCAAGGAATTTCTCACTCCGAGCATGGAATTCCTCACTCCGAGCATGGAATTCCTTCCTTTTAGCATGGAATTCCTCACTCAAGCAAGGAAGTCCTCCCTTTTAGCATGGAATTCCTCGCTCCGGGCAAGGAATTTCTCATTTCGGGCGTAAACGGCGCCGCTCCGGACGTGACGAAGCGCGCTCGGAGCGGGAAACATGATGCGTCGGACGGGAAACGCCGCGACGGAAGCCTGCTATTCGGCGATTTCTTCGCCGTCGCGGTTGCGTCTGACGTGCGGGAAGCGGGCTTTGAGGGCTTCGTACACGGCTTTTGCACCGGGAACGTCGTCTGCGGCGGCGCGTTTCATTGCGTTGTAGAACGTCAGGGCGGCGTGATAGGCTTCGCTGCCGGCGAGCACCCGCGTGTCGTCGATGTTTTCGGCGGTCTGCTGGATGGTAACGAACAGCGGGGTAATGTTATGCGCGTCGTTGAAGTCGATGGTAAATGTTTCCATCTTCAGGTACGGGGGGCGCAGGTCGGGATTCAAGCCCGCCAGTTCGAAGGCTTTTTCCACGAAACTGAGCGTTTTATCGCCCATCTTCGGGATGCTGTGCCTTTCCGACGGCGTCAGCGGATGCACGTAGGGATTCAACAGCGTACGCAGCTGTTCTGCCAGTGTGCAAGATTTTTATGCAATTTGCAAAGAAAAATTTTGTTTTAATGCGGAGCGACAAATTAAATGGCATGTCCGGAATCCACAATTCGCTTTGGTAATCAGGCGAACTCATACTATTTTTCATTGGAATTTTTGATATTTCGCCGTTTTGAACATGGGTGTACGGCAAAAATCCCACAACTTGCAAATGGGTAAAAATTAATCCCGTATCGTATCCCGTCTTATCCATTAAATTCGTATTGCCTTACCGGATTTCCGATCTGGAAAAAGCAATCCGTCATATCGATCATTTTTTCGTGTTCGATACGGTAGAATCGTTGATTTGTCGTTACGGAATTTAATCCTCCCAGTCGCTGTATGTATGGACCAAGTTTGACATAGTCGAAATACCGGATTGAGCATCCGTCCGGCATCCTGGATTTGCCCGAATACCAGGCTATTTTGACCCCGTAATTTTTCCGGACAAAAGCTGCCAGACATTCAATCTCCAGCGGCGACGCATCTCCGCCCATGAAACAGAAGCAGGTTATGGCATTTCCGTACCTTTCCAGCAAATCCGCGATAACACCGGCGTCCAGCATTTCGCCGCGGTCTTCCATAAGGTGCGGACTGTGGCATCCCTTGCAGCGATTGGGGCAGTTGGAGATATTGACCGCCAAAGTTATCTCGTCGGGTATTTCCTGGAAAACAATATCATAGCTGAGAAACCGTAGCATAATGCCGTCGTGCAGCCTCCTCCTGCCTGCTTTGCGAGAAGTTGCTTACACGTTTCATATAACCGATAATACGGGTCAGATAGTCAAGATTGTGGCCCTTGCATATCGGACATTCCTTCAGATTGCGCTTGTCTATGTGTCCGCAGTCGTTGCAGACAGTATTCGGTATGTTGAACGTGAAATAATTGCATCCTTCCTGCGAGGCAAGTTTCAGCAGGTGTCTGTACTGGTATTTGCTAAGATGTTCTTCCAGATTGAGATGCAGAGCCGAGCCTCCGGTCAGGTGTTCGATATATTTTCGTCCGTGGAGGCGGAATTTGTCTGCAATATTCAGGGATTCATCCTCCACTATATAGAAATAGCTGTTGTAGCAGTCCCGTTTCGAGGTATATCCGTCGCGCATGTCCCATTTTGCATGTTTGACGCCCACGTTTTCTGCCGGAATCATTTCGCAGTTGAACATAATGTTCTTCTGACGGTACTTTTTGTTGTATTTTTCGATAAGGCCGAGTATCTGGCTCACAAATTCTTCGTACTTGGGATTGTCGCTGATTTCGATTCCGAGAAATTCAGCCGCCTCGACCAGTCCGTTAACTCCTATCGTCAGATACTGCCGTCCCATGTTGATATAGCCCGCGTCGAACAGCGGCAACATTTTTTTGTCCTGCATGTATTTCAGGTTTGCGTTGTAAGCCATCTGCACCTTGTGAGCCAGATCGACTGTTTCTTCCAGAAAGAACTGGTAATAAATTCCCCTGCGAACGGCATTCTGGATACAGCGGTTCAGGTTGATTGTCAGCACGCTTTTTGAGCCTGTCGAGACTCCTCCCGCTCCCAGCGTATAGCTGAATCCGTTGTCCAGTATTTCGTTACGCAGGCGGCAGCAGCTGCTCAGCGAATCGGCATTGTCGCTCATGTACGTGAAAAACGAATGTCCTTCGGCATACATTTCGGCGGTAAAGTCGCCGTATTCCGTGTCTTTGGCATCCCCGTTTTCGGTCAGCAGCGCCATCGTTTCGACGGGAAAAGTCAGTATGGATTTTGTACGTTCCTTGTTGAACCATTTCATGAAGCGTTTCTGCAGCCAGTTCAGCGAGTTCCAGTTGGGCTTGCTTCCATCGGGAAAAACAAAGGGCTCAAACAGGCTTTCGAAATAATACCTGTCATAATAGGAAATGTTCCAGAACACGGCCTGAAAATTCCTTGCCCCCGTCGGCTGGTTGATGGAATATACTATCTGCTCGAAACAGTCGGTAATAAGCTTGTCGACCGTGCGCTGCTTTTTCGACAAATCGACAATCCTGCCGGGATCCATATAATAGTCCTCGCCATATTCCAGTCCGATAAAATAGTTCATATACATCAGGAATTCGGGCGTGGCGCAGGCTCCGCTCAGCATGCTCGATACCATGAAAACCATGTTTATAAAGCCTCCGCAGAAGGATTTCAGGTTTGTGGGAGCCTTGGAATTTCCCCCGATGGAAGTCGTTCCACCGATCAGCCAGGGATACATTGTGATGCTTGCGCAGTAGTTTGCAAGGCTTGTTTCATCGTTTTTATAAATAAAGTGATTGTCAAGCAGATCAATATACTTGTCGGCGACCTCCCTGCCATACATGTCCTTCAGCCGGTCTGTAAGTATCCGGCGGTTCAGGCGGATAAAATTGGATTTCGGCAGTTCGCCGATAAGGGTAGCCAGGTTTTTGTTTTCGACATTGGCATTTGCATCATACTTGCTTCCCGAAGCCGCATTTTTGGCTTCGCAGTAATCCATCAGGAAATTGAGCTTTTCGAGCACTTCCCTGTCTTCCAGATGCTTTTGACGGTACAGCATATACGCTTTGGCTACAGTGTAGTATCTTTCCGCCATCAGGGCGATTTCCACCTGATTCTGGATTTCCTCGACTGTAATCCCGTCTGTTATGCTTACCCTGCTGAGGATATTGATGATTACGTCCTGCGTCGCAAAACTGCCTGTGGACAGGAATGCCTTCGATATGGCATTCTTTATTTTCTCGATCGAGAACGGTTCCTTTTTCCCGTCTCTTTTAATAATATACAGTTCCATAATATAATTTTTTATATACTTACAATATCGGCTGCAAAGGTATGCGGTTTTTCCTGACGTTTCGAAAAAAGTTATTCAAAAGATATTCACAAGCAAATTTTATGTACATTTGCACCCTCCGAATATGGAGAATACAGGTAATTAAAAAAATGATTTACAGTATATTTATTATTGATTTATGGAAGAAAATATCGAATTGGCGCCCGGAACAAGAGTTGAACACGACAGGTATGGCGAAGGATTTGTCTGCAAAAGTTCGCTGAACGGGTATGAAATTATTTTTGAAAGAGGTGGAAAACTGAGCTTTGGCAAAGCCAATATCCTGAAGGATATGAAAATCGTTGAAAAGGTCGAGGACAGCGAGCCGAAACTCTCTCTGGACGAGGTTACCGGAGTGCTGACAGGCATTCTGGAACGCTATAACGGACTCGACAGCAACGTGGAAATAGCCGACAGGTGGATTGGCGGAACTTTGATACTGAAGCCGGGAAACGCCTCGCAGCCAAAGGAAATACCTGTCGACGTCTTTTTTCACAAAATTGTAATGCTCAGGGACAAACTGCGCGTGCTGGAGCAGAATATCAACAGCCATAAGGGCTTGAGCGAACAGGATAAGGTTAATATCCAGAAATATATAACCTCGGCTTACGGTTCGCTGACTACGTTCAATGTGCTTTTCAAGGACAGGGACGATTATTTTACAGGAGCGGGAAAAACCGAAAACTGACAGACAGGTGGCTGAAAAGGTAGATGACAGAACGGTATTTTCCCTGCTCGAAGTAACGAAAAGCGTCCAGAAAACGCTGAGCGGGAGATACAAAAGTTCGTTTTGGGTAAAAGCCGAAATGAATAAGCTGAACTTTTACAGACATTCGGGACACTGCTATCCCGAACTCGTCGAAAAAAAGGACGGAAAAGTGATTGCCCAGATAAAATCGTATATATGGAAGGACGATTACTCCAGAATCAACGGCAGGTTTGTCGATATTCTGAACGAGCCTCTGAAGGACGGCATCAAAATCCTGTTTCAGGCAAAGCTGACCTTTGACCCTGCTCACGGACTGTCCCTGTGGATAATAGACATCGACCCCTCATATACGCTGGGAGATCTTGAGCGCGAAAGACAGGAAACCGTGAACCGCCTGAAAAGGGAAGGGATTTTCGACAGAAACAAAACCCTGAGCTTTCCCCTGCTGCCCCAGCGCATTGCGATTATTTCCGTCGAAACGAGCAAGGGATATGCCGATTTCCTCAAAATAATCGAGACAAATTCATGGGGTTACAGGTTTTTCTACCATCTGTTCCCCTCGCTGCTGCAGGGAGACAATGCGGTTCCGAGTATTATCGAGCAGCTGAAAAGGATAAACAGGGTGAAACATCACTTTGACGTAGTGGCGATTATACGCGGCGGAGGAGGCGACGTCGGGCTTTCGTGCTTCAACGACTATCAGCTTTCCAGCGCGATTGCCATGTTCCCGATTCCCGTGATTACGGGTATAGGACATGCTACCAATGAAACGGTTACGGAGATGATTGCCTTTTCGAATGCAATCACCCCGACGAAGCTGGCGGAATATCTTCTTCAAAAGTTCCACAATTTCTCCATCCCTGTCCGGAACGCCGAAAAGAAGATATTCGAAAGGTCTGCACGGCTCCTGAGCGAAGAGAAAATGAGGTTTGTCGCGGAGATGAAACTGTTCCGCTCGGTAACGGACAATATGCTTATGTCCAACAGCCACAGGCTGAAATCATACGAAACAAATATTGTAAGAGACCTTGCGACATTCTGCAATGTGAAGAAAATCATGATTACCCAGGTCAGGGAAAGACTGCAGCTGCAAAGTCTGCTGAAAACAAAAAACGCCCTTGCCGAACTGAACGGCATGGAAAAAAACATCGCCAACATGAACCCCCTGAATGTCCTGAAAAGAGGCTACAGCATTACATTATTGAACGGTAAATCGGTGAAAAACATAGCAGAGGTCAAAAACGGCGACACTTTGAACACAATTGTAGACGGGGGAAATATTGTCAGCACTGTAAATTCAACAAATAAAATATCAAACGATGAGCGATAATTTAAGCTATACAACAGCATTCGAGGAACTTCAAAGGATTGTCTCGGAAATCGAAAAGGGAGAAATATCAGTCGATGAACTCTCCGAAAAGGTCAAAAGAGCAGCACAGCTTATCAAAATGTGCAAAGCAAAACTGATCGAAACAGAGGAAGATGTGAATAAAATTCTGCAGGAACTCAGTTCGCCGGGCGGAGGAGAATAATAAACCGCCTCCCTGCAAGTTGAAAAAAGAATCTGTCTGTTACTTTTTCTCGGGAAAAGGAGTTCCTTTTTCCCCAGGCTCGGCGCAGTCTCCAGACTACGCCGAGCTTGGGAAGCGAAGACGCTGTTCATTATTGATATTCCGCATGCGAATAATCATTTTCCGCATGCGAATAATCTCTTTTCGCATGCGAATTTCCAGAATAGGTGTACCTGTTTTTTAAAAAAGGCTTCCCTTCTATAATATAAAAAGGAAGCAAATATGGGATGAATATACCTTGCATCCTTTTGAGACACCCTCGCGCTGAAAGCAGAAAACCCCCAATCGTTTCGCTTCATTGGGGGTTATTCAAACTCAGGCTTCCGGGTTATACAGTATATTTTTTAATATTCACATGTTTATGCTCCCATCCATGGAAACCTGTACCGTCAGTAATTTTAAATTTTATTAACTTTTAATTTTTAACTCCAAAAGGCGTGCGTCAGCCAACTCTTAGTTCTTAGTTCTTAGTTCTTAATTCCAAAAGGCGTTTATCTTCTGTCAGCTGGGCTTTCATTTCATCGATACTGTTGAACGTCATGTTTTTTCTGACGAAATGTTCGAAGCTTACGGATATTTCCTGATTATATATATCCCTGTCGAAATCAAAGATATTCACTTCGATAACAGTTTTCGGGGAACTGTCTGCATCGGGTTTTCTGCCCACATACAGCATTCCTTTCAGACTGTGCCGGCTGTCCACATCTATCCCTGCATCGTAAACCCCGTCGCACGGGATTAGCCTGGAGGATTTCAGTTCGATATTTGCCGTAGGAAAACCGATTGTCCTTCCTATCTGTTTACCGTGCACAACAGTTCCGGACAGCGTATATGAATATCCCAGCATTGAATTTGCCTCTTCGATATTTCCCTCGGTCAGGCGCTCGCGTATTTTCTGCGAACTTATTATCCTGTTGTCCTCTGTCATAAAAGGCGGGACATGCTCGCAGAACATGCCCAGCCTGTCGCATATCCTTTTTATAGCATCAAATCCGCCGGTTCTGTTTTTACCGATATGATGGTCGTATCCGACACACAGTCCGGAAATATCATACTTTTCAGCAAGCTCGACGATAAACTCCTGCGGGGATATGTCTGCAAACTCCCTTGTGAAGGGGATAATTACAACTCTGTCTATGCCAAGAGCCTTGATTCGCCGTTTTTTTTCTTCCAGCGACGAAAGCAGTTTCAGCTTTTCGGGTTCGCTGTTCAGCACAATTCGCGGATGGGGCCAGAACGTAACCGCACAGACAGGCATATTTAAACTTAAACCCGTCTCCCTTAATCTGTTCAGGACAGCTGCATGTCCCCTGTGCACGCCGTCAAAAAAGCCCGTTGTCGCTATATATTTCATCACAGTCAATAATAAAAACACAGCAAAATTATAGAAAAACTGCGAATAGCGAATTTATTTCAAATATTTTTGTACTTTCGCACCTTAATATAGATGAATAGTTATGTCCAAACAGTATTTTTTCAATACATCTCTGAAATTTTGCATCCTCGGCAGCGGCAGCTGGGCTACGGCGCTGATGAAGCTCCTGTCGAACAGGCAGAACAGCAACATTTACTGGTATATACGCTCGGAAGAAACCATCGCCCATATCCGACAGTACGGGAATAATCCAAAATATCTCTCATCCATACGTTTCGACACATCCAGATTTGAGATGACGAGCGACGTGAACAGGGCTTTGGAGCTTTCGAATGTTGTAATAGTCGCTATTCCTGCGGTTTTTGTCTCCGAAACACTGGAAAAGGTACACGTGGACATGAGTCACAAGTTTATCGTTTCGGCTGTAAAGGGAATCGTTCCGGAGGTAAACAAATCCGTTTCGGAGTATTTCAATGCCAAATACAGTATCCCGTATTCCCAGCTCGGAGTGATATCCGGACCGTGTCATGCCGAAGAAGTCGCTCTGGAACGCCTTTCGTACCTCACATTTTCCTGCAAAAGGAAAAACCTCGCGGAATTTATTTCCAGGAACATCGAATCGCCCTTTCTCAGAATCATATCGTCCACAGATATATATGGCTCGGAATATGCCGCCATACTGAAAAACATATACGCCATCGGCGCGGGAATATGCCACGGACTGGGGTACGGGGACAATTATATTTCGGTATTCGTGAGCAACTCGTTCGAAGAGATGCGCCGTTTTCTCAACGACACGAATCTGAGTCCGAGGCAGACAACCCGCTCGGCATATCTCGGCGACCTGCTGGTAACCTGCTATTCGCAGTTCAGCAGGAACAGGGCGCTCGGCACGATGATCGGCAAGGGATACAGCGTGCTTTCCGCCACAATGGAAATGAGCATGGTCGCCGAAGGCTACTACGCGTCGAAATGCATCCACAAAATCAACGAATCGAAGAATGTAACTATGCCCATAGCCGAGACTGTTTACAGGATTTTGTACCGCAATGCGCCTGTACACGAGGAAATAAAAAAGCTCAGCAACGAAGTTTTACTGTAGATATGTGAAAAATTACTACTTTTGCGGCGGATAAAATATAATATAATTTAATTTGATATGTCAAAAATTACAGTTATTGGAGCCGGAAATGTGGGCGCTACATGTGCTGAACTTATTGTTTCAAGGGAATTGGCAGACGAAGTCGTACTGCTTGATATTAAGGAAGGCATTGCCGAAGGAAAGGCAATCGACATAATGCAGACCGCCGCTCTGCGCGAATTTAACACACGCCTGACCGGCGTTACGAATGACTATCCGGTTACGGAAAAATCGGATATTGTTGTGATCACATCGGGGATTCCCCGCAAGCCGGGCATGTCCCGCGAAGATTTGATAGGTACCAATGCAGGCATAGTCAGGTCGGTTACGGAAAATATCCTGAAATATTCTCCCGATGCGATACTTGTCATGATCAGCAACCCGATGGATACGATGACCTATCTGACGATAAAAACCGGCAATCTGCCGAAAAACAGGGTCATAGGCATGGGAGGTACACTGGACAGCTCCCGTTTCAAGTATTACCTCAGCAGGGCGCTGAATGTGCCGGCAAGCGAGATCCAGGGATTTGTGATAGGCGGTCACGGGGATACGACCATGATTCCCCTGATCCGGTTTGCCACATACAACGGGATACCCGTTTCCGAACTGCTGTCGCAGGAAGAGATGGACAGGGTCGTTGCCGATACAATGGTCGGAGGCGCAACGCTGACAAAACTGCTGGGCACTTCGGCATGGTATGCCCCCGGCGCTGCCTGCGCATCGCTGGTCGAATCGCTTATACGCGACCAGAAAAGGGTGCTGCCCTGCTGCGTCGCTCTGGACGGCGAATACGGACAGAAGGACATTGCACTGGGAGTTCCCGTTGTCCTGGGCAAAAACGGATGGGAGAAAATTGTCGATTACAGACTGAACGGCGCCGAACAGTCGCTGTTCGCCAAAAGCGCCGAAGCTGTCAGGAATATGAATGGCGTCCTGTCGGAAATGAAAATTGTTTGATTTTTCAGAACATTTAATTAATTATCAAAATGAGAGTATTAATTAAAATACTCTCATTTTTCTTTACGAGCCAATATACACTGTTACTACAATATTATTCTGCTGTTATATTTAAGGAGAACCTCGTCCTGTTTTTCCCGCCATATTCTGGTATGGTTCACCAGCAGTGGGAAAAATTCATAAAATGCGCCTTTCAGTACCTCATAGTTATTTGTCAGACATTCAACCGCGTCCCTGCCTGTTCTCGGCAGGTTCGAATGTTTGTGCATATATTCAAGGGATTCCTCGAATTTGTCCAGATTTGCATAATTTTTCAAACGGTTCCCGGCGATGAACATATATAATAAAACTCTTATTTTGAAGGGCAGATATTTAAACCTGAATAAAGCATCAAGGTAAAATCCGGTGCAGAATTTCATAAGGGATACTTCGGAAAAATCGTTCCATCCCGCCGCCAGGAAATGATCGTAGTACATGTCAAGATAGACGCCTGCGTACTTTCCAAATTCCGGATGCAGCAGTTTCCTGATTTTCGCATTGATGGGATGCCTGTCCGTGAAGTCGTCAATAGCCCTGTGCATCAGTACACCTTTGCGGACAACAGGCTGTAAACCTTCATATTTGCGACCTTTTACGGTATCTCCTATGAAGTTGCCTATCATCAGTAACTTGTCGTTACCCGAAAGATATATGTGCGCCAAATAATTCATAATCTTCACTAATCCATTCTATCATTAAAATCTGTAATCATAGACGCAATAGAATGCAAAATTGTTGCACGTGTTGATATCTTTTTTATAAGTACTTGAGTCGTCTCCCCCAACCTGTATGTCAGACAATATACTGCAAGCATTTTTTTGAATACCAGCCATAAAGCGGTCAAATACTCTACTGTTACGGGATAAAAATCTTCATTTCACATTTCCAGTGTATTCATCTCATGTTCAAACCATTTCTCAAATTCATAAAAATCTGAACTTGTTTGCTCAATATCATGCAATTTATCCCCATAAATTGCTCATCTCATCTAAAAATATTTCTTTTGTCTTCATGTATATATCTTTTTCTTTTTATAAATTATGATGGGAGTTAAAAGTTAAAAACTAAAAACTAAAAGTGCTGACGCGCGTTAGTTAACTTTTAACTCTTAACTTTTAGTTCTTAACTCTAAAAGTTAAAAGTTAAGAACTAAAAACTAAAAATGCTGACGCGCGTTAGCTAACTTTTAACTCTTAACTTTTAGTTCTTAACTCTAAAAGTCCTGCCTTGCAGGCAGTGGTTGGAAGGCGATTATTTTCCGCAGGTCGAGACCTGCGGTTATGAAAATAAAGCCCTTCGGGCTATCACGCCTCAAGAAATTTTGAACGAATATTTTTTGAAACAATATCCGGATTTTTAACACTCCACCCTTGCGGTTGCCCAAAATACGGTTGCCCTAATTCGGATTGAGGCGAATACGATCGCAAGCGACCGTAAGGAAGAAAATCGTGACTGAAAGACATATTTTAGCAGGGAAATGAAATATTTTTATTGCAAATTTAAATTTTAATCACAAGAAACACAATCAGATAAAAAGTTTCTTATAACAATTCTAAAATTAAATTGTTCGCGGTATTATTTTTTTATTTACCTTTGCCACGTTTTTATGAAACGATTTTTTGATTTATTGATGTGTAATTTTAAAGTATTGTTTTTATGGTTTGTTTAACCTTACATTGCGGCTTCAAAGATTTCGGAAATAATTTCCCGGGGAATGCTGTAATTGAATACTTTGGCAC
>JAIRZR010000316.1 GCA_031267155.1 Prevotellaceae bacterium
GCGCGATTAGTTATATTTAAGAATATTTATATTCAAGCTATTTGGATATAATAGTGCGATGTGTTTCTTTTGCGAAAAGATTTCAAGTTTTACTTGACAGGCTTTAATTGAAGAAGATGCTTTAAGTTTATAGCATACATAATGAAGATAAATCCAACCCCGCATATTGCGTTATTAATTTGCTGCATAGCCGTGTGCTCATGCCACAAACAGGAGAAGGGCGATCTGGCATGTATCGACATTGCACAGACTTATCCCGAAAAAGAACTTGTTTTGAGTGACATTGCAGATGTTACATATCTGCACATAAAATCCGACAACGACGAGTACCTGTTCAAGGGTCGACCCGTATATCTCGGTAAAAACACGGTAGTGATTCACGACAGCAGTTCAGGCCGTCTTCTGTTTTTTACAAAAGATGGAAATCCGAAATCGTACTTCAATCACAAGGGCAATGGCCCGGAGGATTATATCAATGTAAATCAGGCTGTATATGATGAGGAAAAAGACGAGATATTCGTAGTCTTCAGAAATGTGATTCAAGTATATTCGTCAACAGGCGATCACAGGCGAAAAATCACCCTGCCGGCAGGAGTCATCGTAAGCCCGATTGTTTCGTTTGACGACGAATCGTTTTTTTTATACGACGCAAGCGAACAGCTCCCTGCGGACGTAAAAGGTCGTACAGACGCTGATATGTATTATGCCTCGCCGTTTGTACGTATTTCCAAAACGGACGGTAAGATGCTGGATTGTGTGGAATTATCCGCAGCCGACAACATCGACCTTGGATTATATCGGGATATGAACGGCACAAGAATGCTGGTAAGAGGCCTGACACATCGGTTAATAAAATCTGACAGGGGAGTGCTGCTGTGCAATCCGGAAACCGACACGGTCTTTTTATACGGCAAAGACAGACGTTTAACCCCCGTAATGTACAAAACGCCTGCGGTTGGCGCATCAAATCCAACGTCTTATCTGAATAACTGCATAGATGCGGGCAGATACCAGTTCATGGAGGTGTATACGCTTCGTTTTGAGGAAGGAGCGTTTCCTTACCCGGTCACTTATCTCATGCGCGACTGGAAAACCGGTGAGTTATTCCGGCAAAAAATCACTTTACCCGATTATAAGGGGAAAAGTTTTTTCATCAGCCCGAGGCAATCGGGGAGAGATTACGAAAACGGCGCTTTTTTTGAACTGGATTTGGCGGAATTGAAGCAGGCATACGGCGAAAACAAACTGAGTGGCAAACTGAAAGAATTGACTGCCTCGCTGGACGAAGAGAACGACAATAATATTTTTTTGCTGTTTAAATTTAAGTAAGGCATGCACTTGAATCCTGATATAACCCCGGTATCGGTCATAATGAAAATGAAATAGTGTACTTTATAGCCTTAAAGAAGGCAAGAATGAATATATTCCAAAGCTGCATATTTGTAAATCTACTGAAAGAATCGGGAGTAAAGCATACGTGCTCTTTACTATATCAATTTCTGCATAGTAAACCACAAATGAAAAAATTATGAAGATAAAAAATCTCATCTTACTGACATCTCTTTTTTTAGCGGGAAGTCATGCAGCAAGTCCCCAATCGAAAACAGGCAACTTGCCGGTATTTGATATTTCAAAAAAATATCCCGAAAAAAAGATACGCCTCCAGGATATTGCCGATATTGAATATGTCCCGCTGGAGACTACTGACGATATTTTATTGAGCGATAAAGCTGTGCTTTCTTATGTTTCCGACAAATATATACTCGTACATGAACCTCAGCGGGGTGATATCTTCGTTTTTAATCGCAACGGGGAAATACATTCTCATTTCAACCATAAAGGACAAAGCGGCTGGGAATATTCATGGATTGGAGACGCAGGTACAATTTTTGACGAAAAAAATGAAGAAATATATGTATGTTCCCAATCCGTTCAAGTGTATTCGCTGAGTGGAGATCACAAACGAACTTTGAAAATAAATACGCTTCATTACGGAAAAAAAGTTTTCAATCTTGATGATGAAGCGCTGCTTGTTTATGATGACGTAATTGTAGATCCTTACAGTAAAAGCAAGCCTGAAACAAATCCTTACAGTCTTGTATCAAAAAAAGACGGAAGTACGATTTCCGTTCTGGACATTCATTTATCTGAAAGATATTCAACCCGTTTTGCTGAAATATTAGAGAATAATAGATGGAGACCCACTTATATTTATTATACCTGTAGCATGTATTACGGTCATGATTTTGTGATTGCGGACATATCATCCGACACACTGTACCTGCTAACCCAAAACAGGAAATTAACTCCTCTGTTAACCCGTAAACCGTCGGTTCATTCCTCTGCCGAACCTAGGACAATATGGGCAACTCTTTTAACAACCGATAAATTTATTCTGATCGGTAAGATCCCTTTGGTTTTTAAAAGAGGTGGACGGATTCCGGTTCTGATGTATGAATTTGAAACCGGAGAAACAAGCGAAATGTCGATTCTGGATGCTGAATTTGACGTGCGCAGATGGGGTCCGGGCAACTCTCCCGCCATGACAAAAAACATGACAGCCGAACTGATTCAGGCGCCGTCAATAATAGATGCTTATAAGAAAAAGCAATTGAAAGGGAATGTTGAAAAGTTTGCAGCTACACTTGACGAAGATGATAATCCGGTAGTAAGGATTATTAAATTCGGTATATAGATTAAATCTTTTCCTGATAGCTTCGATTGAATAAATGATATTCCTTATACGGAACACGGGAAACAGACACGCGGACAGCGTTCCCGCAACGGCATCGACGGTAGCCGATACAAAATATAATCACTAAAGAAATGGTTTCAATGAATTTGTGCCCTGATCATTTACAAGATATTGTGAATAAGAATTATTCAAAAATCAATATTCCCGATAAAGAATGGTTTGATGAGTGCCATTGGAAAGGGAAATTATGTTTTAACGGTATTGAAAAATTTAAAATATACTTTTCCGGAAAAACAATTGAAAATTATCTTGTAAATGACGGCGATGAAGCACTTATAATAAAAGTTTTACCTGTTGGGACAAATGAAAAAATAACAATATTTGACGAAAGGTATCATGGCTATAATGCTTTGCTGATAGAAAACCTTATGGGTAAAAAATTTTCGGAAGAAACAATTTTTGTGGATAAAGACGGGAAGGACATTTTTGAAATAATATTAATTGTAAATTATAATGTAGATTTTGAGGATGAATATCCAAATAAAGAAACACTGGAATTAATAAACGGGAAAAGTGAGACGATAGAAAATATAAAAAGGAACGCATTTGACTTTTTGGGAATAATAATAAAGAATGAGTTGGGGAATGTGTATAATATTTTGGAATTGGAACTTGTATGATAAAATAGTGGTATATGGAATCCATTCCCTCACGCACGGCGCAGTACAGGGCAACACCCGGCAGGGCGGGACGGTAGAGACAGGGTATGCCCGTCCTCATATTCCGAACCGTTTCGAGCACGACCGGGTGTCGCCCGCGCAAATGATGTTGCTTATTTAGAACTCTTTCCGATAATACACTTCAGAATCAATTCTCCGCATCTCCCCGCTCTCCCTGCCAACCCCTCCGGTCACACGCTTCCGGAAGCAATGTATCAATGGTTGCGAGGAACACACGAACGGCGATGAGGAACGCATGAACGACCACGAGGAACGAACAACCGGTCACGAGGAGCGCTCGAAAAACCGTGAGGAACGCACGAAGCACCATGAGGAATGCAGAAAAGTCATGAGGAACACAATTCAGCCGAAAAAAAGCAGAATTTTTTTTGGCGGGTAAAACAGAATTTTTATGTACATTTGCACTTCGTATTCATTTTAAATAACAGATAAGTTATGTCAAATTTAAGAACATCCGAAGCTGCATTGCTCGAAACCTGGCGCATAGCGCTCGAGAATGCT
>JAIRZR010000400.1 GCA_031267155.1 Prevotellaceae bacterium
AAAAAAATCATGTACATTTGCGCCGGTAATATTTTTGTTAACGTATTCATTTTAATGTCTGAATGAAAAATAAGTATATAGATTTAATCGAGCAAACATTTGATTTTCCTCAGCCGGAATTTGAGGTGATTGATAATGAGTTATATTTTAACAGTATTCCCTTGATGGATATCATCAAGCAGTATAAGACTCCCCTGAAGATAAGCTATCTGCCAAAAATAAGCCAGAATATACAGAAAGCCAAGCGGCTTTTCAATGTGGCAATGGCAAAGGTTGACTATCAGGGCGACTACAATTATTGTTACTGTACAAAAAGTTCCCATTTCGCCTTTGTTCTCGAGGAAGCGCTCAAGAATGACATCCATCTGGAAACTTCGTCATCGTTCGATATAAATCTCATTGAAGAACTGTATTCGCAGGGGCTGATTAACCGGAACAAGTGGATTATCTGCAACGGTTTCAAGAAGAAGCAGTATGTCGATAACATTGCCGGGCTGATTAACGGCGGATGGGAAAACACAATCCCGATATTCGACAACATGCACGAGGTGGACATGTTCGGCGAAGCGCTGGAAAAACCCTGCAGGATAGGCATCCGGATAGCCGCCGAAGAACAGCCGAAGTTCGAATTTTATACCTCGCGGCTCGGAATCAGGTATATCGACATAATCCCGTTTTATGAGGAAAAGATAAAGAACAACCCTCTTTTCGAGATGAAAATGCTTCATTTCTTTATAAACACGGGGATACACGACGATGCATACTACTGGAACGAACTGTCGAAATGCGTTCAGGTATATTGCGATCTGAAGAAGATCTGCCCCACTCTGGACTCTCTGAATATCGGAGGCGGATTCCCGATAAAAAACTCCCTCCACTTCACATACGACTACGAATATATGGCAGAAGAAATCATTGCCCAGATAAAAATGATCTGCAACCAGAGGGACGTCGCCGAGCCTAATATTTTCACCGAGTTCGGCAGCTTCACCGTTGGCGAAAGCGGAGCCGTAATATACTCGATACTTGGCGAGAAGCAGCAGAACGACAGGGAAAGATGGTATATGATCGACAGTTCGTTCATGACCAATCTGCCCGACACCTGGGCAATAAAGCAGCGATTCATACAGCTGGCAGTCAACCACTGGGACAGGGAATATCAGCGGGTCATGCTTGGAGGCCTGACATGCGACAGCGGCGACTACTACAATTCCGAAGCTCATGCAAACGCCATCTTCCTGCCAAAGATACAGGCGGACGAGCCTCTGTATGTGGGCTTTTTCCACACGGGAGCATATCAGGAATCGATTGCCGGATTCGGAGGAATACAGCACTGCCTGCAGCCGGCTCCCAAACACATAATAATCGACAAGGACGAAAACGGAGACTACTTTACCCGCCTGTTCTCGAAAGAGCAGGGATACAGGCCGATGCTTAGAATACTGGGATATTAGAAACCGTCCCCGGGAGAAAAATATTTTTGTGTAACTGCGAAAATCCATATCTTTGCACGTTAATTTGTAAGAATTTTTAATGTTATGGCACGTTATCTTGATCCGAAAAATGATTTACCCTTCAAGCGGATATTCGGCGAACATTCCGATCTTCTGAAGAGTTTTCTCAATGCGCTGATGCCCCTGAATAAGAATCAGCAGATAGTAAGTCTGGACTATATTCCTGCAGAACAGGTGCCGGAAAATCCAGCCAAAAAAAATTCCATAGTAGACGTCCTCTGCAAAGACAACTACGGTCGTCGGTTTGTCGTGGAGATGCAAATGCTCTGGACAAACTATTTCACCAGGCGGATGGTGTTCAATGCTTCTAAGGCATACGTTCGACAACTGAACAAAGGCGAGTACTATCATCTTCTGCAGCCGGTATATGGACTGGCAATACTTAACGAATCGTTTGACAGCCAGACTCCGGAGTTTTATCATCACTACCGCATCGTTAACTACAGGAATACAGAAGAGGTCATCGAGGGACTGGAATTTGTTATGATTGAACTGCCCAAGTTTGAGGCGGAGAAATGGGCAGACCGCCGGATGGCTGTACTGTGGCTTCGCTTCCTGAAAGAAGTGGCGGAAGACATGCAGGATGTACCCGAGGAATTTAATGAGAATGAGGATATTCGCAAAGCTCTGGACATATGCAGGGAAGGCGGTTTCACTGAAGCCGAACTGGCAGCCTACGAAAAATACTGGGACAATATCAGTATTGAAAAATCCCTTATTTACGAAAGCATAGAAAGCGAAGCAAAAGGCAGAGCAAAAGGCAGAGAGGAAGGTATTGCAGAAGGCAGGGAGAAAAGTTTAATCAATGTTGTCATCAACTGTAGTCGTAACGGTTTATCAGTAGAACAGATACAGGCGATTACCGGTCTCGTTGAAGAAAAAATTCTGGAAATCCTTCGTTAAAACAGTGAAGAATGAAACATGCTTCAGGCAGAAATGGGTAAAATGATCGTTTATCAGCTTTTTGTCCGTTTATTCGGAAATAAAAATACAGGCAGCGTTCTCAACGGATCGATTGAGGAAAACGGCTGCGGCAAATTCAACGATATTTCCAGCCGTGCTCTCGGCGAACTGAAACGCCTTGGAATCACTCATGTGTGGTACACGGGAATAATCGAGCATGCAACAATGACCGACTATTCGGCATACGGCATAAGTCCCGACAACCCTTTCGTTGTGAAAGGCAGGGCAGGCTCGCCGTACGCAGTCAGGGACTGTTACGACGTCGATCCCGACCTTGCATCGTCTGCCGACAGGCGCATGCTGGAGTTTGACGGACTTGTCGAACGTACTCACAGTGCGGGTCTCAAGGTCATAATCGATTTTGTCCCGAACCATGTCGCCCGCAACTGCAAGTCCGACGTAAAACCCGGAAACGTCAGGGATTTGGGCGAAGAAGACAATACGGACGTCTTTTTCGACAGAAACAACAATTTCTATTACATCCCGGGAAAGGAGTTCGCCGTTCCGCCGGAATACATTCCCGCTTCCGGCGCGCGGCGGGATGTCTGCAATTATGTCGAATATCCCGCGAAAGCTTCGGGAAACGACGTCTTTAGCGCCTCGCCGGGTATTAACGACTGGTTCGAAACCGTGAAACTGAACTACGGTATCGACTTCCTTTCGGGAACGGCGCATTTTGACCCCGTTCCGGATACATGGCTCAAGATGCTGGACATACTGCTGTTCTGGGCGGAAAAGGGCGTTGACGGATTCCGGTGCGACATGTGCGAAATGGTTCCGGCAGAGTTCTGGAGCCATGCGGTCGGGGAGGTGAAAAAACTGCATCCGCACGTCGTTTTTATCGGGGAGGCCTATTCTCCCGCCAATTACAAACGCTATGTTTCTTCCGGATTCGATTATCTGTACGACAAGTCGGGGCTGTACGACTTGCTGAGGGCTGCCATCACCGGACATTCCGGTCTGGACAGACTGCAGGATTATCTTCATTCGGAAATCCGCGGGCTGGAAGGCAATATGCTGAGTTTCCTGGAAAATCACGACGAGCAGCGTTTCGCTTCTCCGCAGTTTGCCGGGTCTCCCGACAGGGCTGTCCCCCTGATGACCCTCGCCGCAACTCTTCATCCTTCGCCCGTGATGATATACTTCGGACAGGAAGTCGGCGCAAAAGCCGCGGGAGCAACGGGTTTCAGCGGCGACGACGGCAGGACGTCCATCTTCGACTATACGCACGTCCCCGAAATTCAGCAATGGATGAACGGCGGCAGTTTCGACGGCGGACTGTTAAGCCGTGAACAGGCGGAACTGCGCAGTTTCTACGCGAAGCTCCTGAACATCTGCAATTCGGAAGAAGCGATATCAGACGGACGTTTCGGAAACCTGTTCGAAAGCAATGCAAACGGCAAATCGCAGGGATTCAATCAGTACATGAACTGCGCTTTTGCAAGATATACGGAAAACAGCAGGCTGATAATCTTTGTCACAATAGACAGTATCGCACCCGACCTGTATCTGAAACTGCCTGCGGATTTGCTTGCAGACATGGGACTCGACAGGGATTCGAATCTCATAATCGAAGATATTCTGTTCACGGACTGTAAAACAGTAATCAGGGGAGAAGACCTCGTTTCCACCGGAATACATTTTACCGGCAAAGCCATGAGCGCTGCAATACTGAGGATTTTCCCTTCGGAAATTCCTCTCTACAGTAAAAACCACGGCATTTTATTTCATCCCTTAATTAAACACGCGCCTGCAGAGTAGCCGCCGCCGAATACGCTGATTGCAATTAAATCGCCCCTGCTGAATTTCGGCTCGTTCTGGGCATACACGAGCGCCGAACTGACCGAACCGGTATTCCCGTATTTCTCGATATTGTGGAGAAAGCATTTTTTAGGCAACAGTAGCTGTTTGGCTATATTGTTCAGGATGCGCATGTTTGCCTGGTGGCAGATGAACCATGACAGCTGTTCCAGCGTGTAGCCGTTTCTTTCCAGAAGAAGCAGCACATTTTTCTGCATGTGGATGCAAGCCTGCGCAAAAACGTCGCGTCCTCCGGGCATCATGATGCCTCCGTCCCGCGGGCGCATCATTACGGCGTCCGTGCCTTTCCCCACATGTCCCAGTCCTTCGGTATGGATATCAAGAATTTCCCTGTCGGTTTCGCATATTTTCTCTCCGGAAACGAAGAAAACCGCAGCCGCATCGCCCCAGAGATGGCCTGCCTGCGGGTCGGAGACATTACCGTAAGCCGTGTTTTTATCGGCAGAAAGAATCATCGCCCTGCTCGCCTTGTTCATTGCAAAGTAGCCTTCCGCAATTTCCAGCGCGTTGACAAACGAGGAACATGCCGAAGATATGTAAAAAGCCTTTGCCCGCTCGATTTGATAGACCCGCTGTGCATGATGGGCTGCTGTCGCCACCGTATCGTAAGGAGAGTACGAAGCCGAAATAATCAAGTCCACATCCCTGACGCTGTACGGCAAGCTGTCAAGGGCGTTTTGAAGCGCTTTCATGCTCATCGTGTTGATATTTTCATCCGCTCCGGCTTTCGAACGGGTAACGATGCCTGTCCGCTGTTCAATCCATTCGCCCGTCAATCCGTTTACATTCAGAAAATAATCGTTGTGAACCCTTCCCTCGGGAACATAATAGCCTGTTGCATTTATATACATTACCGTTTATAATAATATTTTTTTCTCCCTGACACCTTTCCGTATTTTGGGTGCAAACATACTCATAATTTGCTTTTCCAAATAAAAAAATCGACGAATAAAACATTTTCTACGACGAACGGGGTTTCCCACAGATGTAAAATAAATTTCATGATAAATTAAAATTTGAATTGTTATCCTCCGTGCGGGTTAAAATTTTCCGGCGCATTTGGATATTCGGGAATTTCATGTAATTTTGCCGAAAAAATAAGGTTTTTTTTATGAAGATAACTTTTCACGGAGCAGCAGGAGTTGTTACAGGGTCAAAGCACCTGATAGAACTGAATGACGGTACGAAGATACTTTTGGATTGCGGGATGTTTCAAGGTCATGGAAGAGAGACTGAAACACTGAACCGCACATGGGGATTTGATCCCGGCGAGATAAATTACCTGATACTTTCGCACGCGCATGTAGATCATTCGGGATTGATTCCCAAGTTAATTAAAGACGGCTTCAAAGGCAAAATATATGCAAGCCACGCAACTGTAGATTTAACGGAAATTCTGCTCTACAATTCGGCATATATTCAGGAAGCGGATATAATTTTCCTGAATAAGAAAAGGAAAAAGGAAGGACAGCCGCCGCTCGAAGTTCTTTATACGGAAGAAGATGCAAAAAAATCAATGTCGCATTTCATATCCGTTGCCGGGACATATCCCTTCCCCCTGCGGAACGACATTTCGCTGTCGCTGTACGAAGCGGGACACATACTCGGCAGTTCGACCGTCTTCCTGAGAATCAAGGAAAACGGCAAAATGACAAGCATAGCTTTCAGTGGAGACGTCGGGCGTTACGGAGATCCAATCCTGCGTTCGCCGCAGACATTCCCGCAGGCGGACTATATTGTCATCGAATCGACATACGGAAACAAACTGCACGCGGAATCGGACACTTACGCCAACGAACTGAAAAAGCACATCAGGGAAACATGCCTGGAGAAGGGTGGAAAACTGATTATTCCCGCCTTCAGCGTGGGACGTACCCAGGAGATTCTCTATGCCCTCAACGAACTTGAAATCAACGGAGAACTGCCGCCAATAGACTACTTTGTCGACAGCCCCCTGTCGATCGAAGCTACGGACGTCGTCAAGCGTCATCCCGAATGTTTCAACAAGGCGGTTATCAGGCTGATGAAAACGGACTTCGATCCCTTCGATTTCAAGGGACTGCATTATGTCAAGGATGTTAAAGAATCGAAACAGCTGAACGACTGCAGCAAGCCATGCGTCATTATCTCCGCATCGGGAATGGCGGAAGCCGGGCGCGTCAAGCACCATATTGCCAACAGTATCAGCAAAAAGCGGAACACTATTCTGCTGGTAGGCTACTGTGAACCCGCATCGCTGGGCGCAAGACTGAAGGAACATCCGGAAACCATCAGGATTTTCGGAGAAGTGTTCACCGTCAGGGCGGATATCAGGGAAATCAAGTCAATGAGCGCCCATGCCGATTATAACGACCTGTCGCAATATCTCGCCTGCCAGTATTCCGACGAAGTGAAACAGGTATTTGTCGTGCACGGCGAGCCCGAGGTGCAGCAGGAATTTAGCAAAAGGCTCAGGCGGAAAGGTTTTAAGGATGTTGTCATACCAAAAATGCACGAAACGTTTGTATTATGAAATTGACGCTTGGATTTTCGTCGTGCCCCAACGATACTTTTATATTCGACGCCCTGGTTAATAACAAAATAAAGCACGGTTTTTCATTCGACATTATGATTGCCGACGTGGAAGAATTGAACCGTCTGGCTTTGGACGGCAAACCGGATATCACGAAAATGAGCTATCATGCTTATGCCCGCGCCGCCTCGAAATATCTTGTTTGCGAGTCGGGCAGCGCCCTGGGCAGAGGCAATGGTCCTCTGTTCGTGAGTAAAATGAAAATATATCCCGACGAAGTTCCCTTCCTTAAAATTGCGGTGCCCGGAGAATATACGACAGCGGCATTTTTACTCAAATATGCTTTCCCGACAATCAAAAAACCCGATGTCTATCTGTTTTCCGATATCGAAGATGTTGTGCTGAGCAACGAAACGGATGCGGGAGTGCTTATCCACGAGGGACGCTTTACTTACAGAAACAAAGGACTTAGACTGATAAGGGATTTGGGCGAACATTGGGAACTGTTTACAAAACAGGCGATTCCCTTAGGATGCATCGCCGTTAACAGGGATTTGCCCGAAGATATTCGCCGGTCTTTCGCGGCAGCATTGAAGGAGAGTATATTGTTTGCTATGGCAAATCCCGAATCTTCACATGATTATGTCAAAAAACATGCACAGGAACAGTCCGAAGAAATAACAGGCAAGCATATCGAACTGTTTGTAAACGATTATACTGTGGCGCTGGGCGAAGACGGTCGCAAGGCTGTGAATTTCTTCCTGAATGAAACAAAACGGCTGAAAGTTGTCGAATCTCTTCCCGAAAAGATATTTAGCGATTGATGCATATAGTCGTCAGTCAGTCCTCCATTAAAGGTTTTAATGCAAAAAGCATATAACATTGCCGGAATCAAAAATCCCGTCAGGGATTAAATATTGGTAGAAATCAATTCATTGTCCAGCAAAATCCCGTCAGGGATGACACGCGGTATCTTCGTTTTTACATGTCATCCCTGACGGGATTCTTAC
>JAIRZR010000404.1 GCA_031267155.1 Prevotellaceae bacterium
TAGCCGGAAATACTCGAAACATACATGAATAAATGCCGGGCGGCGGCGGTTTTTCCGTCCCGATTTCTCGAAAGAATATTTTCCGGCGCTATTCCGGTCTGTTCGCTGACTGTTCTAAGGATATCTTCCATATAAAAAAAACAAAAGCCCTCAATCCTCCTTTTGGGAGAAACTTCTGGCTCAAGGCTCAATGCAGAATATTTTAAAGTTTAACCGTTACCGTCTGTTTACATTGCTTGCACCTGTAAACGATCTGTCCTTTTGCATCTTTGTTCCTGAAAAGGAATTTTCCGCAAACGGGACATGTAACGTTCTTGTATCGTTGCAAATGTAGCAATTTTTTTTGTTCCGGCATCGGATTTATTGAATTATTTGCGTTTTTTATGTTTATATTGAATACTTCATCTTCACCGGCAACCCCGCCCACACCCATGCAATCAGCGCGGCATCCCTTTCCTCCTGATTATTCCTCCCGGTTATCCCGGTAAAGTAGGCGAGTTCCTCCTGTGTTATCTTCCCATCCCTACCCTTCCACATCTTTTTCAGGGGCTTAACGGTTGTTACCGGTATCCCGTAATGCTCGCACATTTCCACTATCAGTTTGCCGACCTGGTGATTGCTTCCTACGTTCTTGCTGATTCGCTGGCCTTTGCGACCGGGTGCGGTGTGGTAGTTGGAAATGGTGTTGAGCCATCCGGCTTCGACCACGACAATAAACGGGACATGTGAAACATCGTATTCCCTTTTTCTCGCTTGCAGGTATTCTGTCAATTCGGGAAAGGACAGACATGTCATGCTTAAAATCCTGTTCCTGACGCTTAATTCAGCTAACCCGGACTTTGTGACGTCCGGGTCAATGGCGATGATGCAATCAATGTGCCTTTTCGTAATCATCCGTCATTGCAATAAGAATGTAATATTCTCCGGAATTATCGTAATCGAAATAAATTTCTTCTACGTAAATAATATCCTCAAAATTTAAGAAATCCGAATCTTCTTCGTTATTGTCATATCCAATGCTTAATAATTTTTGAAAAGTATCCGTACCCATATCAGGGCCTGACATTTCGCTGTATTTTCCGTAACAGTAATGGGAAACAACGCCACAGGCATATCTTCCTAATGAAATGATTTTTTTGCGCCATTCTTCTCTATGAACGCCTTTTAAATATATAACGTCTCCTCTTCGTGGAAGTGCGGGCAAGTCCAATTCAATGGATAAATCTCCAAAATCTATCATTTTACCAATAAATTCGCTAATTAATTCGCTAATAATTAATTTACATTTCATAAAAATAAACTTTATTATACATTATCTAAAACGGCAAATCATCCATATTTTGCGCCGGCGGCATGCTTTCAATGCTTTCGGCTGTTACAGCCTGCTGAACATACTCTTTTCCGGCGCCGACATAAATGGGCTGTACTTTGAACTCCCTTTCATCCTTTGTTTGGGAAACAAAAACGGTATGCGTATCTCCATATTTCGATACTTCCCTGCGTTCTGCGCAAACGAGATTGATATACTTTTTGCCGTTTGCGGCCTGCTTGATTCTGTCTTTCGGAATGTCCGTCAGACAGATTGAAATGCTGATTAAACCCATAATATTTTGTTTTTTAACTGTTTATTTTTTTGTTAATTTGAAATCATACACCCATACATAAGGGTTACTTTTCCATGTATCCCTGCCGCTGATGCTGTCGATAAGGGCGGCGTAAGCTTCCTGCGGGGTATCGTATTGCTTTATCAAAGTGCAACCTTTTCTATCAGTCAAATTCAATCCATTTTCATAGACTGGATTAAAATTGCCTTCCGAGATACACTGTGTTTCAACTATCCCTTCCCTGAAACAATCTTCATCGCTTATATCCTGCAACCTCTCACAGCGCACACCGGTAATTTCGATAAAGTAGCGGGCGTATTTTTCCGGCATGAAAAGTTTGTTTTGCCATTCGCAAATCAAATGGTCGTCTTTGTAACTGTCGTACTTATAAATGACAGGACTATCAATAAAATACGGCTCTTTCAGGTAGAGTTTTTCGCCCACACCGTAGCGAGGTAAAATAACATCCCCATTATTCTTTTTTGCCCAATGAAAATTCTCGGAAATGAAATCCGGCTGCGGTTTGATTGTCCGCCTTGTCTGTGTCTTTTCGCCGCTTACCACCCTGTGGAATAACGGCTCTGTAAATAATATTCCTTTCATGTTCAATATTTTAATTCGTTTATAATCGATTCAATATCCGGACACTCATGTAAATATTTGTATCCTTTTTCGTAGCAATACTTTATGTACGCCTTCGCTAATCCGGCGGGCACTAATTTCCCACTGTCGGATACAAGCACATTGCACGGTCGTGTTTATTTTATGTAATATTTGTACAAACCTTTAATATATGCGGTCATGATTGTGTTATTTTAAGTTCGATGTGTCGCCAGTGGGTGACCTCTTCGTCTCTCATATCGGAGAGATCAATAATAAATCTTGCACGTCCGCGTCTCCCTGCCGAAGCAAAGCCGTTTTTATTCCTCACTAAAACCACCTCTAAAAATTCCGGCAACCCCTCCTCGACGCTTATCCAGCGCTGAGCAAACTCGACGCCGGCGATAAAACCCTGTTCAAATCCGTATAGATTTCCTGCGTTAAAATCATCTTCTTCGTAATTCGGAATACATCCGTCCGATACCATTGAATTAAGATGTTTATCTAAAGCTTCTTTAACTGTTTTCATAATTCCTTAATTTTTGGCCGTTCTGCTACCTGCACATGTATCGGATATGTTTCCATTCCTTCAGCATGGTTTTTAAGGACTTTTCGCCCGCATATCATTCTTTGCTCCTCACAAATCCGGTCTGCGAAGTTTTGCAGGGCTTCGGGAAAATATTCCTCATCAACTGCTTTTCCAAAGTCAAAATTTGAAATATCCTGATTTTGTTGAAATTCAATTTCAAAATTTGAATAGTCGCTGTATTTTTTTAAAAATTCTCTCAGTACCATAATGATTTTTTCTTGTTTAATTGTTAATAAATCCCTGTTATCATGTATGTTGCCGATAACCTCAATACTGTTTGGGTAATCGTACTTAACAGTGTGGTATAGCGAACATCCTTTTTCACGCAAAGGCATGGCATATACCACATCATAACAGTACCCGCGAACGCCGTCTTTTACATGGCCAATTATTTTACCTTTTACTCCTAAAATATCGCCTCTGTAAATCTCCTTTCCGTTTTTGTCACAAAGTCCGGTGAACTGCCCGACGGTTTCGGGGATGACTTCAATACCAATAAACCTGGAAATATCTGTCAATTCGTTGTATTCTGTGCATAATGCAATAAAACAGCGATTGTCATTAAAA
>JAIRZR010000286.1 GCA_031267155.1 Prevotellaceae bacterium
ATTAGGCATTTTATGCTGCTCCGGAACAGCCAAAAAACAAAATTCAAAATTCGGCGGCGTACAGATTGGAACGATTACGTACAGTTATCGCGATATGCCCGACCAGTCGCTGGAAGCGATACTGGATTATGCCGTCAAGTCTGGCCTCAGCTCTGTTGAACTGATGGGTCACACCGTCGAATCGTACGCCGGCATACCTGCTGAAAACCAGAAGGAATGGCGGACGACTGTTTCGATGGACAGGTTTAAGGAAATCAAAAAGATGTTTAAGGACAAAGGTGTCAAGATCCATATCCTTAAACTTGAAACCTTCGGCTCGCCCGAAGAAATCGACTATGCCTTCCGCGTGTGTAAAACGCTTGGCGCCATCGGCATCACCACCGAAGTATCCCTCGATGTGGCAAAAACAGTGGCGCCATTTGCCGAAAAGCACAGGCTGTACCTGATTTTCCATAATCACTGTCAGTCGGGCGACCCGGATTTCAGTTACGACCCGATTCTGGAAGTCAGCAAATCCATCATGCTGAACTTCGACGTGGGCCATTATTTCGGAGTAACGGGCAAAAATCCGTGCGATTTCATCCGTCAATATCATTCGCGAATAGCCAGTCTGCACCTGAAAGACAAAACAGGCCCGACGGCTGCCGACGGTTGCGGCGTCAATCAACCCTGGGGACAGGGAGAAACTCCGATAAAGGATATTTTGCAACTGCTGAAAAAAGAAAAATATCCAATTATGGCAGACATCGAACTCGAATACAGCGTCCCGGAAGGTTCCGACCCTGTCCGGGAAGTGGCTAAATGTACGGAATATTGCAGGGAAGCGCTCAAGTAAATGAAAAGAATTGATTTTTTAAAAGTAGTACGGGCAGTCGCCACTGTATTTCCTGCCGTTGCGCAGGATCGGCTGCAAGCGGACGGCGTGCTGCCCATCGTGGCGCACGCCGGACTTCCCGTTACAGGCGATTTTTGGCTAAGTTCAATGAGCGATCGCAGAGTTTCAAACATTGAATATTATCCGGAATATACGCTGATCAGGTGGGAGAGTACAACGGACGTCAATAGTTATGTCGAACTTGAATATGATGGCGTCGATGGAAAAACCGAAACACTCAAGGTTTTACCCGGCGAAACGGAGATTTACCTGTGGGACGCAGTCCAGGGCTTTGCCCATTTGAGGTATCGCTCGGTCTATGCGATTGCCGGAAGTACCATATATAGCGATTGGCTTCGCTATTCTCCGCGTTATATGATTTATCCTATCGGAGATGCATCACCCTACGTATGGATCGACTACAATTCTGTCGGCGTTCCTGCTCCGACGAACAATCCCAACGTTTATGATTTTGAAATAAATCTTGGGCGGGGCTATGTTCGTTTTCTGACGGCATCAAGTTTCTCATCTATCCAACTATGGCCCGACGGCTGGTCACTGAGTTTACCGGGAGAAGGCTCCTTTCAGTTTAACCCGAATGTCTCCTTGAACTGGATGGTCACAGAAGCAGGATTGTATCATATCCATTTGGATTTAAATGAGCTGATTTATAAGATAGAGTTGAAATAATGAAAACCAGTTTGCGAATAGGATTTATGAATCTTTTGAACAACAAATAAATAAACAAAGATATGATAAGGAAAGAAAAGACAGTTAGAGTTATAATAAACAGATTAATCGTTGGAATACTGTTTGGTATTCTGTGCTGTGTCACTTGGATGAATAAAATCAATATTATCCTATTATCCGTTCTGTTTTTTTCATGTAAAGAACCGGAACCGTCTCAAGTGGAGACTATCTGTATCAATTTTCAGGAAGCAAAATCTATTGACCTGAGTATGGGAAGTATGATAGAATTGGAAACAACCGATTCGTCGTTATTATATGATATTGCACGCATCCTGTTTTTTAGGGAAAAATTATTTGTCCTGACAAGAGAAAAAGTGGTCGTGTTCGATAGCAAGGGTAAATATCTTTTCAATCTCAGCGGAACAGGGCAGGGGCCGGGAGAATATACAGCTTTCGGGAACATGTTCATAAAAGGCGAATACATATATGTATTTGACAAGATGACAAAAAGAGTATTGTGTTTCGATGATAACGGGAAGTATCTCTCAGCGGAAAAAATACCGGAGAATACTTATCCGGTATCCGACGTCTATCCCTTAGCCGATGGCTGGTTTGTGGGGAAAAACATGTTCCGGGGTGACCATGAGCACACGCCTGTAGGAAGCGTTTTAGACGACAAATATGGTTGGATTGAGGGTGACAACAGCAGAAAAGTCACTACGGGGTTGACTTCGTATGATAATTTTTTCCAGTACCGAGATCATATTCTTTATTGGGAAATGTTGTGTGATACAATTTTTTCCATTCAGGAGTATAAAAATATGATTCCCCGGTATTATGTTGATTTTGGGGCATATGCCATACCTCCGTATGAAAGAAAAAATAAAGATGTATATGATTTAATTGACTATACAAACCGGCCGGAAAATGTGAACAAAACAGCCACCTATATACGGTTTGTCAGTGAAGATGAACACAATGTCCATTTCATGTTTGCATTCCGGCGAAAAACGCCTTTCGTATTTTACAACAAACATAATAAAACAGCAAACGTCTATTTTTTTGAAGACAAAAACAATGAATTTATTCCGGCATTATTTGCCTGCTATCACGACAAGCACGTTTATTTATCGGTAATGTCGGAAACGGATATGGAGAAGAATCCATATCTGATAGTTTTTGATGAAAATGTGTTTAAATGAAAACATCTCCTTATCTATATTGCTTAATCCAATGAATAAATACCTTGTAGTAGCAGTTATTTTTGTTGTTATAATAATAACCTCTCTGTCTT
>JAIRZR010000501.1 GCA_031267155.1 Prevotellaceae bacterium
CGGATAGACACTCTATCCCTATGCGGATAGACACCCTATCCCTACGCGGATAGACACCCTATCCCTATGCGGATAGACACCTTATCCCTATGCGGATAGACACCTTATCCCTATGCGGATAGACACCCTATCCCTATGCGGATAGACACTGTCGTGCCACAATCCTTCCAAAACAGTAATTCCAAACAGTTTACCGACGTATAAAATCGCCGAATGGATGAAACGCAACATACGGCAAAGTCTCCAATTCACATCGGATCGACATCGGCAACGGTTATTATTCCGGCATATTTTTTCTCTGATTTAAGCTGGATGAAAGCTGTATTTATCAAATGTTTATAAGGGTTGATACTTGAGTTTTTCTTCAATTTGATCCGGAAATTGAGGATATACCTGTTTTGTATCCGTCCTATCGGGGGCGGTTCGGGACCGGCGAGATCTTTTCCGAAAGTTTTCAGCAGCATGGCTTTCAGAGCATTTCCCGCTTCGTTCAGGACGTCCTGTCTCGAATGTTTTATCGATAAAACTATCAGGCGGCAGAACGGCGGATAGTTGAACATCCGGCGTTCATTCAGCTGCGTTGCAAAGAAGGAATCGTAATCATACTTGATAACCTGGCGTATGACAGGGTTTTCGGGTGTTGTTGTCTGGATAATAACCTCGCCCGGCCTGTCTTTCCGTCCCGCCCGTCCCGCTACCTGCGACATGAGCTGGAAACTGCGCTCGTAAGCCCTGAAATCGGGGAAAGTCAAAAGACTGTCGGCGTCCATTATTCCCACCAGACTGACATTCCCGAAATCAAGTCCCTTGGTTATCATCTGTGTTCCTACAAGAATATCGACAGCATGTGCTTCGAACCCGGACAAAATCCTCTGATATGCATATTTCGATTTCGTCGAATCCAAATCCAGCCTTTCGATTTTCGCTTCGGGAATAAGTAGGGAAAGTTCATCCTCTATTTTCTCGGTGCCAAACCCCCTGGTCTTGATATTCGGACTGTTGCAGGAAGGACATTTTGGAGGCATCGGGATGGAATATCCGCAGTAGTGACAGGTCAAAGCGCCGGTGTATTTGTGATACGTAAGGCTGACGTCGCAGTATCTGCACTTTGCGACATGTCCGCAGTCGGCGCACTGGACAAAGGGAGAAAACCCCCTGCGGTTTTGAAACAGGATAATCTGCTCTTTTCTTTCCAGGGCGCTTCTGATGGCGTTCAGTAGTGTTTCCGAAAAATTGGATACGATTTTTTTCTTCCAGAAGGCTCTTTTCATGTCGATTGTCCGTATTTCGGGAAGAACCGCCTTTCCATAGCGTTCGGTAAGCCGGATTAAGTCATATTTTCCCTGCAGTGCGTTGTAATAACTTTCCAGAGAGGGCGTTGCCGAACCCAGAACGACTTTTGCGCCGTGTATCCTTCCCAGAATTACGGCAGCATCGCGGGCATTGTATCTTGGAGCCGGATCGTACTGTTTGTAAGTCGTTTCGTGCTCCTCGTCCACAATTATGAGGCCGAGATTCCTGAACGGGAGCAAAAGGGAAGACCGCACGCCAAGAATCCCCTCTCCGCAGGAAACTTCCGGATACCCGTCCCCGCAGGCCGAACCGTCCCGGGGATTGAACTTGAGGAGATTATTATATGCTTCCGTACGTTCGGCGTCACTGAAGCTGGAATGGTACACTCCCATCCTGCTCCCGAACACTGCCCTCAAGCGTTCGATAATCTGCGTTGTCAGAGCGATTTCCGGCAGGAGGTACAGTACCTGTTTCCCTTCATTCAAAGCCGCGTCAATCAACTTTATGTATATCTCGGTTTTCCCCGACGAAGTTATTCCGTGCAGTAAAGCAGGCCTGTCTGCGGCTCGCAGTTCCTCAAACGCCTTCTGCTGTGCCGGCGACAGCTCGGGCTGTTCCTTCAGTGTGGCGGCAGTGTTTCCGAGCCGGTCGATTTTCTTTTTTACGGATATAAGGATTCCCTTTTCCTCGCACGACCTGTAAACGGATTCCGATACCCCGCTTTTGTCAAGAAGTTCATTCTTCGGAATTTCCAGCGGGTAAACAAAGTCCAGGGGACTTGCAAGCTCGATATATTTCAGCAGAAGCTGTTCCTGCCTGCGGGATTTTGTCAAGGAATCAAGCAGGCGCCCAAGTTTTTCCTCGCTGTCGATATCCGGATGCAGGGACACAAACGACCGGTATTTCGACCTGTAGTTGTTTATCAGCTCTTCTTCGATACCGATAATCCCGGCATCTAAAAGTTTTCCGATGTTCGGGAGGATATTTTTCCTGCCCGTTTTCTTTGCCAGGTCTTCCATCGAAAGCTGACCGTCGGACAGACAGGCAATTATCTGCCTGTCGAGGCTGTCAAGTCCGGCATTTCCCGGCAAATCGCTGCAATCCGCACGGTTAAGAGCGACTTTTGTCCTGCTTTCCATTTTCAGGTACGCCGGAAGGGCGGCCTTCATAACTTCCCCGAGCGTACACATGTAGTAGCCGGCAATCCATTTCCACAATTCCAGCTGCGGGGCGGTGATGACGGGCGTTTCATCGATTATTCCGAGTATGTCCCTTGTTTCGAAACCGGTTTCCGTGTTTTCGCATATCCCGACAACTATTCCGGAATATATTTTCCTGTTTCCCAAAGGAACAATCACCCTGACGCCCGTTTTAAGCGAGCCCCGCATTTCAGTGGGGACGGAGTATATCAGCGCCTTGAGATACAGGGGGAGCAATACTTCTATGTAATAAGTCTTCTGATTCACAAAATCACCGGTTTATAATGAAAATTCCGTTTTCTCAGGACAGTATCACCATTGTAGCTCCAAGTCCATATTCCCTGAACGAAGCATCATGATAATAAACCAGTCCTGCGTACTGCGTATCCAGCAAACGCCTTATTTCGTGCTTTAATTTGCCGTTCCCGACGCCGTGAATAAACACCATTTTTTTTGTCTTCGCCGTAAGGCCGCATTCCAGGGCTATTATGAAACGGGCTTTCTGGATTTCGAGTATCTGCACACTGTCCAGGCTTTTCACGTCTTCGACAAGTTCCTCGATGTGCAAATCTATTTCCTCGACATCAGGACTGCTTTTCTGTGGCGGTTCCGCCGGTTTTGCCGGTTCCTTCTGCTTTATTGCCTTTTCAAGCTCCAGGGGATTGATGCTTATTTCAAGTTCAGGAATGACATTCGCTGCAATTTTCAGGATAAAGGCATTTTCCTCGAAAAAGTCATTTTCGACGAATGAAGATTTCTTGGCAAGCTTGACAGGATTCAAATCCACGCTTATCTGTTCGGGCTGATAATACCTGTATTCCTTATGCTTATACAGAAACCCCGTGATGTTCAGGTTCAGTTTCGAATTTAAGGCGGCTCTGTCGATACTGCAGACATATTCCTTTGTTTCCGGCTCTACAGTACTCTGTCCCAGCAAGATTAATCTGTCCGTTCCGGTATTTTTCGAAACAATATACGTGCAGTAGAACGAGCTGTCGTTAATGAAATACAGGTCCAGACTGCAGGCGGCAGGATTAGAGCGGTCTTCGGGTACAAACGCAAGCAGAAGCTCGTAGTCGTCGCTGTCAACAATATCAGTATACAGCTCTTCTGCAGAAGGTTCCGCCCGTTCCACTTCTATCCGTTTTGCCGTTTCCATCTGCTCGCTCCGCCCGACAACGACGAGATCCGTCACACGAACGGGGATTTCGAAGCCGTCCCCGTCCACCACATTCACCGTCGAGGAGTTGATGATTCCGGATACGGTTCCTCCGCCGACCTCATTCAGAAACCTGACTTTATCGCCTACATTATATTTCATAGCAGCCTCGCCAGCATATTTTCCGTATTTGTCTCGATACGGGTGTAAATATCGTCCGTGATTTCCGCTTTCAGGAATGTTTCCCCCGTGATTTTCTCATACAGCTCAATGTACCTGCTGCTTATATCTTCGACAACTTCGGGCGTCATCTCCGGGACTTTCTGTCCTTCCCTGCCCTGGAATCCGTTTGCCATCAGCCATTCCCTGACAAATTCCTTCGACAGCTGCCGCTGCTGTTCGCCCTTCGCAAAGGCGCTTTCGTAGCTGTCGGCATAAAAATAGCGGGAGGAATCGGGAGTGTGAATTTCGTCGATCAGGTAAATGATTCCGTCCCTTTTACCAAATTCATATTTCGTATCAACCAGAATCAGACCCTGTTTCGCTGCCATGCTGCTTCCTCTTTCGAACAGCGCCAGAGCGTATTTCTCCAAAAGGACGTAGTCTTCTTCGGCAATCAAGCCTCTGGAAATGATTTCGTCACGGGAAATATCCTCGTCGTGCGCTCCGTGTTCGGCCTTGGTTGTCGGCGTAATGATGGGGCTGTCGAAACGCTGATGTTCCCTCATTCCTTCGGGAATCGGCGCTCCGCATATTTTGCGTGCACCCGCTCTGAAGGATCTCCACGAACTGCCTGTAAGGTATCCCCTTACAATCATTTCTACGGGAAAGGGGTCGCATTTGTGCCCTACGGTAACCACGGGATCGGGCGATGCAATTTTCCAGTTCGGAACGATGTCCGAGGTGGCGTCCAGAAACTTGGAGGCAATCTGGTTCAAAACCTGTCCCTTACAGGGTATTCCCTTGGGTAAGACAATGTCAAACGCAGATATCCTGTCTGTAACAATCATGGCAAGATACCTGTTGTCCACGGTATAGACGTCGCGGACTTTTCCTGTATATTTGCCGGTCTGCTTGGGAAACAAAAAATCGGTACGGGTAATTGTATTCATATAACATATTATTTATTCGTGTTTTACAATTTATTTAAATGTACAGTCCGGATATTTATCACGGACATTTACGGGCGCAAATTTAATTCAAAAAAATCAAAACAGAATTAAGAACTTTTAGAGTTATACCACGCGCGGGACATTTTTGTGCATTACAGACTGACGCCGTAAGGCGTCCAATTTTGATAACCCCGAACTGCGCTACGCTTGTTCGGGGTAAACTGTCGCACTTATCAGAACTACGAAGTAGGTTCAACCTTTCGGTTGATTCAAGTCCTTACGGAGTTGTGGAGGAGAGGCGCTTTACCCCGTGCTGCGCTTTGCTTGC
>JAIRZR010000502.1 GCA_031267155.1 Prevotellaceae bacterium
TTTTTTCTGAGTACCATACTCGAATGTCAGGTTACGTCAGTAAATGTTCTTCCGCAGGAATTCTCACACAGGACAGACAGGGAGAAAACTGACAAAGACAAAGACAGCGGAATTATTCCATATTCGATGTTCCGTGTCGATTTTATGGCAACCGTCAGGAACGGGGATGGCAGGTATGGCAAAATATTGATCGAAGTACAGAAATCCCTGGGAGTGGTGGATGTGGAACGTTTCCGCCAGTATCTTGGACAGCAGTATTCGAAAAAGGATTCCGTTGTCGTCAACGATGGCGTCAACGAGCTTGTTCTTCCGATCACGGCGATATATATTCTTGGAACCCGTCTTGCCAACATAAAATGTTCCTGTCTGAAAGTTGAACGGAGATACAGGGACGTGATAGATAATAAACCGGTCAGTGAAAGGGACGATTTTATAGAAAAACTTACCCACGACAGTTATTTCATTCAGGTCGGGAGGATAAAAAATAACCGTTACAGCACGCATCTCGAAAAACTGCTCAGCATATTTGAGCAGTCAAATTTTGTTGCCGACAATTCGGAAGTATTGAAGGAATACCGGTATAATCCGGATGTTGAAGAGATAAAAATCATTACCGGCATTCTCCACGAAATGGGATCGGATCCCGAAGAACGTAAACGGATAGAAAACGAAGCGGAATTTATCCGCACTATTGACGCCACGTATGGCGATCAGATCAGGGAACAGGCTAAGACTATCGAAGAACAGAATAAATCACTCGAAGAAAAGACTAAATCACTCGAAGAACAGGCTAAAACTATTGATGTACAAGCTAAAGAAAATGCAGAATTGAAAGAAAAGCTTGCAGAAATGGAACGTCTTCTTCGAGATAAACAGATTATTTTAAACAGATAAAAGATTATAGAAATGGGTAATCCGAAAGCATTTTTAAGCATACCCCGCAAGGAAGCGGGCTACAGGCCTGTTCTCGATCGAATAGCCGATTATGGAGAAGTGGAACAGACCTTAAATTCCGAAGACCGGATGCTGCAGGCATCGCGCTGCATGGATTGCGGAGTTCCGTTCTGTCACTGGGGATGTCCCGTCGGGAATATAATGCCCGAATGGCAGGACGCCGTGTACAGGGGGAAATGGCAGGAAGCATACAATATCCTGACTGCGACCATGAACTTTCCGGAATTTACCGGACGTGTCTGTCCCGCCCTGTGCGAAAAAAGCTGCGTGCTGAAAATAAGCGGCAGCCCCGTGACGATACGCGAAAACGAAGCTGCAGTCGCCGAACGCGCCTTTCAGGAGGGATATGTCGTCCCGAGGATACCGAAAAGGCGGACGGGCAAAAAAGTCGCGGTAATAGGTTCCGGACCATCGGGACTGGCTGCCGCCGACATGCTGAACCGCAGGGGGCATTCCGTCACGGTATTCGAAAAGGACGAACATGCCGGAGGACTGCTCCGTTTCGGCATTCCCGACTTCAAGCTCAACAAGGGAGTTATAGACAGGCGACTGAATGTCATGAAAATCGAAGGCGTCGAATTCAGAACCGGAGTAATGGCGGGCAGGGATATCGGAATCGAAGAACTTCTGTCCGGGTACGATGCCGTATGCATAGCGATCGGCGCAGGCAAGCCGAGAGACCTGTCCATCGAGGGCAGGCAGTTGAAGGGAATACATTTTGCCCTGGAGTTCCTGCAGCAGCAGAACAGGATTGTTTCGGGAGCATCCGTTCCCGGAAGCGAGCGCCTGTCTGCCAGGGGGAAAAATGTGCTGGTAATCGGCGGGGGCGACACCGGTTCCGACTGCGTCGGGACTTCCGTACGGCACAGGGCAGCGCAGGTTACACAGATCGAAATCATGCCCAAACCGCCGGAAACCTGCAATCCCGATACCCCCTGGCCCCTCTGGCCCAATGTACTGCGGACTTCAAGCTCGCATCTCGAAGGCTGCGAGCGCCGCTGGAATCTTGCAAGCAGGCGTTTTATCGGAGACGCCGGGGGCAATGTTACCGGCGTGGAGGTTGTCGGCGTGGAATGGACAAAATCGTCCGACGGCAGACTGACAATGAAGGAAACGGACGAAACCGGGATTCTGAAAGCCGACATGGTGCTTCTGTCCATGGGCTTTGTCCATCCCGTTCACGAAGGACTGCTCGACTGTCTGAACGTGAAGTACGACAGCCGGGGAAATGTCGCAACGGCAGGCGCGCACGCCACGTCCGTCGATAAAGTGTTTGTTGCGGGAGACGCCGCCACGGGAGCAAGCCTGGTTGTCAGGGCTATCGATTCGGGTCGCAAAGCTGCTGCAGCCATAGATAATTATCTGAAACCCAAAAATTGAAACAGCGCCGGCGTAAACATGTAAAAGATTGAGATTATTCGCTAAAATATTGGATCCCGTCCTGAAAAGTATCAGCATCGCGGCTGCCGCCTCGCTGTTTCTCTGTTTTTTATCGATATATATCAGTCCGGCAAAAATCTGGTTTCTTGCGTATTTCGGGCTTCTTTTCCAGATATTTTTCCTTCTCGGCATCATCATGCTTGCGGTCTGTATCCTCAGGCGTAAATGGATGCTTGTCATAATGCATGTCATCGCTTTTGTCCCGAATATTTTCTTTCTGGGCTATTTTTTCAGACCTTTCGGCAGCGGGGAAACCGCCGGCGAAAGTCCGGGAAATATCTCCCTGATGTCCTACAACCTGCAGGGTTTCCGCATTCCCTACCAGAAAAACACTACTCAGGAAGAAATCGCGGATTTCATCAACAGGGAAAATCCGGACATAATCTGCCTGCAGGAGTTTTATACCAACGACAAAGTGACGGAAGAACTGTTTGCTTCACTCCTCGACAGATACAGGTACCGTTCTGTTTTTTACAGCGTCAAACGGAAAAACAGTTCCTATGGAGTGGCTACTTTCAGCCGCTATCCCATAAAAATGACGCTCGAAATCCCGTTCGAGCACACGGCAAATGCCGCCATATATACCGATATTGATGTGAACGGCAAAATTGTCCGTGTGTACAATGTCCATCTGCAGTCGATAAAACTGAATATCAACAGGCTGCTTTCGGGAAAGAACAGGCGTATCGATGAAATCGAAGAGGTGTCCTCACGCCTGAAAACCGCTTTCGTCAAGCGCGCAGGACAGGTCGATATTATGGCTAAACATATTGACGTCTCGCCATATCCCGTAATAATCTGCGGAGATTTCAACGATACTTCGATGTCATATACCTACAACAAAATAAAGGGAGACAGACTGGATACTTTTTGCGAGGCGGGAAAAGGAATGCCTTCGACTTATCGCCTGTCAATCGTCCCGTTCTTCCGGATTGATTATATCCTGCACGACAAAACTATGAAATCACTGACTTATTCGGTACACAAAATCGACTGCTCCGACCATTATCCAATCTCGTCAGTCATAAATGTTTATTAAACTTGGCAGGAATAACGTGCAAGGATTCCACCACTTCCTTCAGAAAGCGAAACCACAGTACCGTCCACTTTTCCGCTTTGAACTTGGGAAACTCATTCACGGTGCGGTAGTGGTGATAAAACTCCGGCGTCAAATGCCTCGTTGAGTATTGCCAGACCCGTATTCACGACTGATTTCCTGAAACCGAACAGGCATCCGTAAAACCTCGCCGTTAAAATCAGCATTTACATTATTGCCGGAACCCGCAATTGATGTGTTACCCATCAGAGTATCGCCTATTAAATTGACATTGTTACCATTAACCTGAGTTCGAGATAAAAATAGCCCGTCAGGGCTTATATATCAATAGAAAACATTTCCCGCCTATTCATGAACGCCGCAGGTGTTCAACCCCTGACGGCCCTGACGGGATTGCGAGGGAGAAAAGGCCATTTTCTATTGATATGGATGTCCTGCGGGTAACAAATAACCGATTCATAATGATTTATATCATTTCTTATCCCGAACTCAGGTTATTAACATTTCACCTTTACCGGTGAAAATTTACGCTATAAAGGATAAAAACTGTTTGAAAAATCCTGTTTCAGATATTATATGTGACTGTTTTTACGTTCCAACAAACGATTTGAAAAGTCGAATTTCATAACCGTAAGTCGGCGATTTCCGGAACTTGCATGCAAATAAACTGACTTTTCAATTGAAAAAGATAGCAGCAATTCTGTAAATTCTTTAATAATATAAATCCTGATTCAAATATTTTTAAATTTTAATCACAAGAAATACAATCAGATAAAAGTTTATTGTAACGTTTTTCACATTAAATTGTTCATGATATTATTTTTTTATTTATCTTTGCCACGTTTTTATGGAATGATTTTTATGGTCTGTTTAACCTCATATTGCGGTCTCAAAAATTTAAGGGATAACTTCCCGATAAATAAAGTATTTGAATACTTTGGCGCTATTTTTACAGATAGAGGCGTTTTTAACAGGGAATCAATACAACTGCCGGAAAAGAGTTTTCTCCTTTTCGGCAAGTTTTTTGTATATAGTTCAACGATTGTTTCATTTTTTAATTTTACTTTATATGGCAGTAAAAATTGTTTTATCTGAAAAGGGGAATCCACTGAATCCGGGAGCCCCTAAAAAATGGTATGCCGGTGCGAAAAGCACGGGTGAAATCTCTCTCAAGTCTCTGGGTAAGGATATTACCCAGCGCTGTACGGTGAATCACGCCGATACGCTGGCTGTGCTGGAAGCGCT
>JAIRZR010000507.1 GCA_031267155.1 Prevotellaceae bacterium
TTGTATATAAAAAGACGGGAAAGAGCTCATCAGGAATATCTTTTACAGGGATTTTTGTCGTATGTTCCGTTTGAATAATATCTTTTGTATTCCTGTTAAAAATAAGATCATTAACCGCAGGTTACATCCGACCTTCACCTGCGGCTAATGGATCTTCAAAAAAATAACATGAAAAATTTTACCGGTATGCAAAATTATTGTTCATTATCAATGTTATACTCTGTTGGCGCTTCCAAGCACATTTATTGTCTTGTGCTTGTAGAGGGCTTTAAGTTCGTCCCTTGCGGGTCCCAGATATTTACGCGGATCAAATTCTGCCGGACTTTTGGCAAACACTTCACGTACTTTCGCCGTCATGGCAAGACGTCCGTCGCTGTCAATATTTATCTTGCAGACTGATGATGTTGCCGCGCGGCGCAATTCTTCTTCGGGAATGCCTATTGCATCTTTCAAAGTTCCTCCGTTGCTGTTTATGATTTCGACATACTGTTGGGGAACAGAAGACGAGCCATGCAGCACGATTGGAAAACCGGGGATTTTTTTCATTATTTCGTCAAGGATATCAAAACGCAGGGGGGGCGGAACCAGCACTCCCTGTGCATTTCGCGTACATTGTTCCGGTTTAAACTTGTTCGCTCCGTGGGAAGTCCCGATAGAGATTGCCAGAGAATCAACTCCCGTCTTGCCAACAAAATCCTCAACTTCTTCGGGACGGGTATATGTGTGATGTTCCGCCGAAACTTCGTCCTCGACTCCTGCAAGAACTCCCAGTTCGCCTTCCACCGTAACATCATACTGACGGGCGTATTCAACGACCTTTTTTGTCAAAGCGACATTTTCGTCGTATGAAAGATGCGAACCGTCAATCATTACGGACGAAAATCCCATGTCGATGCACGATTTGCACAGTTCAAACGAATCGCCGTGATCCAGATGCAGGGTGATGGGAATGTTCAAGCCAAGTTCCTTGGCATATTCGACCGCTCCCTGAGCCATGTAGCGCAACAGCGTCTGGTTTGCATACTTGCGCGCTCCGCTCGAAACCTGCAGAATAACGGGCGAACGCGTCTCGACACATGCGGCTACAATCGCCTGCAGCTGCTCCATGTTGTTAAAATTAAAAGCAGGAATCGCGTATCCTCCGTCCATTGCCTTTTTAAAACCTTCCCGGGTGTTTACCAACCCAAGTTCCTTATAACTAACCATATTTTCAATATTTTTTGTATTTATACTACACTAAAACATATTATTGTCAGGCGGCAAAAGTACGAATTAAATCCGAATGTTAAAAAAAATGTACATTTGCACCGCAATTGTCGCACATTTTTATGGGTATTAGGAAGAAAATATTTTTGGGATTTGTTGTCATAGGCTTGATTCTGTTTGCTTCGGGGATGATAAGCCTGTTTCAGTTGATAAGGATAGAAAAAACCGTAGCCGACATGAATGTGAACAATATACACAGTATCGAAGCCTCGGGAAGGATTTTTGAGGAAGCTAAAATTCAAACATGGAAGATCCTCGACATTATGCACGAAAATTTGCAGGGCGTGGATGCAGGAATTGTTTTCAGCGATACCCTGTACGAAGGATGTCTTGAGATTATTCTGAAAAATGCGGTCACGCAGGAGGAAAAAAGCATGTTCGATACCCTGTACGCCAAATATCAACTGTTCAGGCGACAGACGATGCTGCTTGATTCGCTGTTCCTCCCGGGAGACGCGAAAGAACGCAACGAAGGCTTCAACACCCTCTACCGGCCGGCTTATGAATCGTTTACCAAAGCGGCAAACAGAATGGGAGTATTCAGCCAGAATACCATCTCGAAAAGCTCCGTCGAACTTAAAAACAATTTTTACAGGCTGGTGATTCCGCTGATTGTTGCGGTTACTGCAGGTTTGCTGCTTGTCATACTTTTCAATTATTTTATCAATTTCTACTTTATCAATCCGATACTGAAAATCATCAAAGGAGTAAAGGGATATTCCGAAAATAAGCAGACCTATAATGTAAAGATAGACACCCGCGACGAAATAAACGAGCTGAACAAGGAAATCAAACTGCTGATTTCGCATACAAAGCAGAAGGAATCTGCGGGAGTTTTTAATTTTAACAAATAATTTTGACATGCCGTGCGATTAAGCGTAATTCTAAGATATGGCGGATTTATTTTGCTGATAAATTCCGTGTTTATGCTCCTGGCAATGATTATTTCCATCTGCAGCGAGGGCGACGACGCCTATTTTGCCTTTTTCCTGAGCTTTTTCATTTCGGTGATGGCGGGAGTTTTTCCGCTGATATTCATCCCTCACGATTCGTATATCAATATACGCGAAATTTATGGCGTCCTGATTGTTTCGTGGGCGACGGTATGCCTGTTCGGGGTCTTGCCATACCTGATGTGGGGAGGAGAATTTTCGGTTCTGAATGCATGGTTCGAAAGCGTGTCGGGATACACGACAACGGGAGCGACGATTTTACATTCGCCCGAAGACTTGCCCCGCAGCATCCTGTTTTTCCGTTCGTGCACCCAGTGGATGGGAGGGGTAGGTGTGGTTCTGTTCGCCATGCTGCTTGCCCCGGCAATGAGGATGAACAAAACCCGGCTGTCGCAGGCGGAAATTTCGCCCCTGGCAAAAGAAAATTTCATCTACAAAACGCAGGAGACTGTAACGATAATACTTTCGGTGTATTTGGGATCGACGCTGCTCTGCTTCCTGATGTACATGATTGCCGGAATGGGCTGGTTTGATTCCCTGAACCATGCTTTTTCGACAGTGGCAACGGGAGGATTTTCTACCAGAAACACAAGTCTGGCAGCCTTCGGCAATACATGGATATATGTCATTACAATGATATTTATGCTCACATCTTCAATACATTTCGGACTGCTGTATTCTGCGGTGAGCGGCAAACCGGGCAAGCTGTTCGGCTCGCCGCTTATCCGTTATTTTGCACTGTCGGTCGCTGCGGGAACAGTCGCGGTAAGCGCTAACCTGTGGCTGGCGGGCAGGTTCGACACTTTGGGAGAATCGCTGCTGCACGGGGCGTTCCAGGTCGTTTCGTACACAACAACAAGCGGATATGCTTCGATAGATTCCTCGCTTTTGCCCGCGCTTTCGTTTATCGTCATTGTGTTTTTTACCCTGCAAAGCGGCTGCGCAGGCTCGACTACGGGAGGAATAAAGGTGGACAGGATTTATGTGTTCTTCCGGACTCTCAAGGTGCAGATAAAGAAACAGCAGCATCCCAAGGCAATTATCCCCGTGAAGGTCGGGGAAAATACCGTCGACGAGGATATTATCAATTCAGTGCTGCTTTTTATTCTTCTTTTCCTGTTTATACTGCTGTGCGCCACAGTCGTCCTGACGGCAATGGGATACGATGTGCTGACTTCGTTCTCCGCAGCCCTGGCTTCGCTGAGCAACGCCGGCGCAGGATTCGGCAGTTTCAGTTCACTGGAAAACTACGACTCAATGCTCCCCTTCGGTAAAATCCTGATGACCGTACTGATGATAACCGGACGGCTCGAAATATACGGACTGATTCTCTTCTTTTATATCAGAAAATGATTCTGCCGCAGGGTATTAATATCACGTCCAATGCGTGCCTGTAATCCTGTTAGGATAGTTTGTAATCCGGCAGAGAGTGTGGTATTGTTGGCAACAGCAATCATTGCCGTGGGGCAACCCTTGCGGTCGCCCCAAATCCGAATAGGGCGAATGCAATTCGCCCCTACATTGAATGCAGACACATCGAGGCTGTGATTGCCGGTAACAGCAATCATTGCGACGACAATGTAGGGACGAATAATATTCGCCCTAATCCGGATAGGGTGAATGCAGACAGATGGTCTGCTTCAAATGAAATTCGGTTTATGCAATAAATAAGTGCTATCTTTCCTTTATAAATTCACATGCTACAATTCATGAGAGCCATGCTAGAATAATTAATAATCAATGAAATGCAT